>JAYVOV010000263.1:0-7030 GCA_043757735.1 Burkholderiaceae bacterium | reverse complement strand
GGTTCGGTGGACGCCCATTTCTCGATCAGGATCTCTTGACCATGCGCCTCGGCGACCGCCGTGAACTCGCAGAAGCGTTGCGTCGCATTCGGCGCCAGACGCTCGGTTTTTTCGCCGATGCCGATTCCCGGGCGCTTGACGTGCCCTGTCTGGCCATGCTCAACCCGCCACTCTGGGAACTCGGCCATATCGGCTGGTTCCAGGAATACTGGTGCCTGCGCTGGCCGCTGCCGGCGAGTTCCGGACCACAGACGGACGTTGCACTGGGGTCGTCGCGCCTGAGCACATCAGACAGTCTCTACAATTCGAGCCATGTCGCGCACGCCAGCCGCTGGTCGCTGCCGCTGCCCGACCTCGTCGCCACGCGTGACTACCTCGAATGGTCTCTCGAGGCGACGCTGGACCGCCTGGCAAGCGCCGATGAAAGCGACGAAGATCTTTATTTTTTTCGACTGGCGCTCTTTCATGAGTGCATGCATGCCGAGGCGTTCGCCTGCACCTGGCACACGCTGGGGCGTGCGGCCTTGTCGCCAGACTGGCAGATCGGCGGCGTGGCGCGGCCGCGCACCAGCCTGCGCGTGCCGGGCGGCAGCGTCTGGATCGGGCGGCTTGGGCCCGGTTTTCAACATGACAACGAATGGCCGGCCTGTGAGACGCCGGTCGAGGCTTGCCTGATCGGGGCGGCGCCGGTCACCAACAGTGAGTACCTATCGTTCGTGCAGGCGGGCGGCTATGCCGACGCGCGCTGGTGGAACCCCGAGGTTTACGCTGCCCTGGTCAGCGAGCGCCGGCGCGCGCCGCGCGGCTGGCGCCCGGTCGGGGCATCGCGCGACGAGGTCTCGACATATGCGATGAAATGGTTCGATCGGCACGTCCCGCTCGACCCTGATGCGCCGGTCGTGCACGTCGATGCGCACGAGGCGCAGGCCTACTGTTCCTGGGCCGGCAAGCGTCTGCCCACCGAGGCGCAATGGCGCCGTGCTGCCACGGACGTGCCGGGCTTCGAATGGGGAAATCATGTTTGGGAATGGACCGCGAGCGCGTTCGATCCGCTGCCGGGATTCCGGCCAGGCCCCTACCGGGACTACTCGGCCCCCTGGTTCGGCGATCACCGGGTCGTGCGTGGCGGCTCATTTTTCACCCCTCGCGAAATGGTCGACACCGATTTTCGCAACTTCTACCTTCCGGATCGCGCAGATCCCTTTCTGGGCTTTCGTGTCTGCGAATGACCAGCCGGGCCATCCCACCAGAACTGATGAAGATCAATGCGCGACGCGCCGATGAAGGCCAGACTGCGCCGTCCAATCGGTGGGAGAGATGCATGTTCGATTTGCTTGCCCAGGCAGGGTTGCAGCCATTTGTTCTGCGGGGTCGCTGCCTGCTGCCAGTGGTGCAGGGCGGCATGGGGGTGGGCGTGTCGGCTCATCGCCTGGCTGGTGCGGTGGCAGCGCAGGGCGCGCTCGGCACGATCGCATCGGTCGATCTGCGCCACCATCATCCGGATCTGATGGCGCGCTGCCGCGGGGTTCGGGACCGCGAGGTGCTCGATGCCATCAACCTGGAGGCACTCGATCGCGAGATCCGGCAGGCGAAAGTGCTGTCCAACGGGTGCGGTGCGATCGCTGTGAACGTCATGAAGGCGGTCGACCAGAACCCGCAGCTGGTGCGCCAGGCATGCGAGTCCGGAGCCGATGCGATCGTGATGGGGGCGGGGCTGCCGCTCGATCTGCCCGCCATGGTTTCAGATTTTCCGAGCGTGGCGATCGTCCCGATTCTGTCGGACGCGCGGGGCGTGAACCTGGTCCTCAAGAAGTGGCAGAGACGCGGACGGCTGCCCGATGCAGTCGTCATCGAGCATCCGGCGCACGCGGGCGGCCATCTGGGAGCGGCCCGGATCGAAGATCTGCGCGATCCGCGCTTCGATTTCGGGCGGGTGCGCGAAGAGGTGAGCACAGCGCTGCGCGAGCTTGGCCTGAAGGATGCAGACCTGCCACTGATCGCCGCCGGTGGCGTCAATTCCCATGAGCGGGTGCGAGAACTGCTGGGCTCGGGCTGGTCAGGCGTCCAGCTGGGAACCGCCTTCGCGGTCAGCGCCGAGGGTGACGCGCATCGGCGCTTCAAGGAAGTGCTGGCGGGCGCGCAGCCGCAAGACATCGTCGAATTCGTCAGTGTGGCTGGATTGCCGGCGCGCGCGGTTCGCACGCCGTGGCTCGACCGTTACCTCCAGCGCGAGGCAGCTCTGCGGGCCAAGGCGGGCGCGGCCAGCAGCCGAAAGTGCGCCACGAGTCTGGAGTGCCTCACGGTGTGCGGCCTGCGCGACGGCCTGGCGAAATTCGGCCAGTTCTGCATCGACACCCAGCTGGCGGCCGCGCTGCGGGGCGATTTTTCTCGGGGCCTTTTCTTCAGAGGCTCGGCGAGCCTGCCGTTCGGGGCGGCGATCCGCCCGGTGCGCGACCTGCTGACCTACCTGATCAGCGGCCAGATGCCCTCTCTGCCTGTCCCTGAGCCGGCTTTTTCGCCTGCAGTGCCTGCAATGTCGGGCGCGCAGGGCGCATTTGGGGCTTTATAGGCAGCCGGGCGCGCCGTCCGTGAGCGTGTTGAATCCAGCGTCGTCTCAGACGATCTCTGCCGTCACGCCGGCGGCGATGCAGATCATCGGTCGCGCGGCTCCGCGCCATTGCCCAATCAGGTGATCGTCAGCCCCTGTGCCATCATTCGAGCCGTCCGGCGTCGTGGCGACGCCGGCTGACTAGATTTGCTGGAGAATTCATTTTGCGCCATCTCTTTCGTGCTGTTCGCAGCGTTTCGCTCCTGACGGTGGTTACAGCGACGCTCTTTGCCGGCGTGCTGCCAGGCGTCGTCGCCGCGCAAGACAAAGGTTCGCCCACCGCCGTCGTACCTGCCGCAGCTGCCCAGGGAGCCGCACCCGCACCCGCACCCGTATCGTCTGCCGCTGCCGCTGCCGGTGCCGGTGGAACAGCGCCAGCCATGGCGGCCACTGGATCAAAGGACCTGATTGAAAATCCCTATGGTCTCGAGGCGCTTTGGAAAGGGTCCGACTTCGTCGCCAAGGCGGTGCTCGTCCTGCTGCTCGTGATGTCGATGGGCAGCTGGTACATCATCGTCGTCAAGTTCGTCGAGCAGGGCCGCATGAAACGGCAGGCGCGCAATGTCGATGACGGTTTCTGGGATGCCGCGTCGGTGCGGCTCGGCGCCGACAAGCTCGAGGCAGGAAGCCCTTTTCGCTTCATCGCCGAGGCAAGCCTGGAGGCCACCAGGAAACACCATGGCCTGCTCGGGCAGATCAACCTGAACGACTGGATGAGCATGTCAATTCAGCGCTCGATCGATCGGGTGCAGAGCCGCACTCAAGCAGGACTCGCGTTCCTGGCGACAGTGGGCTCGATCAGCCCCTTCGTGGGTTTGTTCGGCACGGTCTGGGGCATTCTGAATGCCTTGACGGCGATCGGCGTCGCCGGCCAGGCTTCGATCGACAAGGTGGCGGGCCCGGTCGGTGAGGCGCTGATCATGACCGCCATCGGGCTGGCAGTTGCGGTGCCGGCGGTGATGGGCTACAACTGGCTCGTGCGGCGCAACAAGGCGGTCATGGACGAAGTTCGCTCGTTCGGCGGTGATCTCCACGCAGTGCTGCTGGCGGCGGGCAACAGCGCGCCGGCACACCCGCCGCAGGCCTGAACGATGGCCTTCAACGTCGGTTCGTCCGGGGGCGGCGATGACGAGCTGCTCTCGAGCATCAACACGACGCCACTGGTCGACGTCATGTTGGTGCTGCTGATCATTTTCCTCATCACCATCCCGGTGGTGACCACGTCGATCCAGCTGCAATTGCCTAAGGAAACGGTTGAGGTCCGCGAGACCAAACCCGAGAACATCGTCATCTCGGTCGATCGGGACGGCGCAATATTCTGGTTCGATGTGAAGGTGCCCAACGCACAGGCGCTGGTCGATCGCCTGAAGAAGATCGCAGGCAGAGATCCGCAGCCCGAGGTCCAGATCCGCGGCGATCTGGCGGCGAACTACGATTCCGTCGGCAAGGTGATCTACGCCTGCCAGCGTGTCGGCATCACCAGGGTCGCGTTCATCACCGAACCGCCGCCGCGCGCCAACTGAGCCAGTGCGGCGCCGGTCGCAACGGTTGTTGCCCTCGAGGAGCAAGTCATGGGAATGAACGTCGGGCCGAACATGGGTTCGCCGGAGCCGGAAGTGATGATCGAAATCAACACTACGCCGCTCATCGACGTGATGCTGGTGCTGCTGGTCATGCTGATCATCACGATCCCGATTCAGCTGCATTCGGTCAATCTGAACATGCCGCTGGGCATGCCCCCGCCCAGCCTGGTGAAACCGGAGGTCGTAAAGCTCGACATCGACGAAAAAAGTGTCGTGTACTGGCAGGGTGTGGCAGTGGCCGATCGGAGCGAACTTTTCGCCAGGATGCAGGCCGCCGCCGCGCAAACGGTTCAACCTGAAATTCATCTGCGTCCGCACAAGCTCGCGAAGTACGAGGTCGTTGCGTATGTGCTGGCATCCTCGCAGCGGCTGGGACTGACTCGGATCGGCGTGGTCGGCAGCGAGCAGTTCATCGAGTGAGTGGCATGGATTTTTCGTATAAGCCCCGTACTTCGGGGCGGCGTCTGATTGGCATTGGCGCAGTAGTGGCCCTGCATGCGCTGGTCGGATATGCGCTGATGTCCGGCCTCGCGCGCAAAGCGGTCGATGCGGTGAAAAAGCCGCTCGAGACTAAGATCGTCGAAGAAGTGAAACTTCCGCCACCGCCACCGCCACCGCCGCCACCGCCACCCAGACAGATCGTCAAGCAGCCACCCCCTGCGCCCTCGGCGCCGCCGCCTTACGTTCCCCCCCCCGAGACCACGCCGCTGGCGGCGCCCGCGCCGGTGATTTCGCAGGTGACGACAACGCCACCGGTTGCGCCACCGGTGATCGCTCCCGCGCCGCCGCCAGCGCCCGCTCCGATCCTTGCGCCAACCCCGGCTGCGCTGCCGCCGGCACCGCCCAAACCGCTCGTGCGGCGCGGCGTGACGCCCACCAGGCAGGCGCGCCCGGACTACCCGCGCAGGGCGCTGCAGGACGAGATTGAAGGGGAGGTTATTGCCCGCGCCAACGTCAACAAGGCCGGCAGGGTGGTTGGCGTGACGATCGTCAGCGCTCGCCCGCGTGGGGTTTTCGAGCGTTCCGTCGAGGCGGCGCTGCGCCAGTACGAGTTTCCGCCCGATGACACCGAGTACATTGTCGAGGTGCCCTTCACTTTCAGGTTGGAGTAGTGCGGTGTGAACAAAACCTATCGCGGAGCCGCCGGTCAGGTTTCGATGACTGTTCCGCATTCGCTGCCGAACGGCCTGCCGGGCACTGACCGGCAGGCAGGTGCTCATAACTATCTCCCCGAAGGCACGCGCTTCGACGAGTTCGAGGTCCGTGGCCTGGTCGGCGAAGGTGGTTTCAGCGTGGTTTACCGCGCTTTCGATCATCAACTCGAGCGCGAAGTGGCGATCAAGGAGTACATGCCTTCGTCGATTGCCTTCCGCGGATCGGACTCGACGGTTCGGCCCAGGCCGGGCCCCCATGAAGAGACCTACCGCAAGGGACTGGACAATTTCATCGATGAGGCGCGGCTGCTGGCGCGATTCGAGCATCCGTCGCTGGTCAAGGTGCATCGATTCTGGAGCCTGAACGGCACGGCCTATATGGTGATGCCGCTCTACCAGGGCGAAACCTTGCGCAACGCGCTGCGCAAGATGCCGGGCCCGCCATCTGAGGCCTGGTTCAAGCGGATGCTGGCGCCGCTGCTCGACGCGCTTGCCTCCATCCATGCCCAGAACTGCTATCACCGCGATATCGCGCCAGACAACATCTTGATCCTGGAGCACGATCAGCCCGTGCTGCTCGACTTCGGCGCGGCTCGGCGGGTAATCGGCGACATAACCCAGGCGCTGACGGTGATCCTGAAGCCCGGGTTCGCGCCGCTCGAGCAGTACGCCGACGATTCGTCGATGAAGCAGGGCCCCTGGACCGATCTTTACGCGTTGGGCGCGGTGATTCACTACTGCGCAACCGGACGGGCTGCGCCGCCGTCGGTTTCGCGGGTCCTGCGCGACACGCTCGAACCGCTCGCGAAGGCCGCCCCGGGACTCTACAGCCAGTCGTTCAGCGACGCTGTCGAGCATGCCATGCAGGTACGGATCGAGGATCGCACGCAGTCGGTCGCGCAACTGCGCGCCGAACTCGGCCTCGACCGGCAATGGGAACCGTCGCGCTTGCACGCGCCCGCCGCGGGCGCCAATCCGGGACCCGTTGTCACGCAAAGACCAGGATCGGCGGCACTGCACTCGAGCGACTACCGAACCGAAGATCCGGATGCCACTGTCGACGCAGCGTTTCGATCGTCCGCGGCGCAAGCAGTGATGGCGACAAACCGTGAGGGTGCGGTGCATTCTGACGATGCATCCCAGCCGGCAACGCCCGCGTCACCGGACGATGCGGCCGCTCCCGATGCGCAAGGGTCCGATCAGGCGAATGCTGGCGCTGTGCAGCACCGGCGCTCGCCAGTGCGTTGGGTGATTGCGGTGCTTGCAGGGGCGGTGCTGGTCGGGAGCCTCCTGTTCTGGAAGAGCCGGCAGGATCCGCTCGAACCGCTTGCCGTCACCAGCGAGGCTGGCAGGCGGGCCGTCGCACAAAACGTACCGACCCCTGATGCCCGGACGGCCCGCCCGGCAGTGATTGCGCCGCCGGCTTCTCAAGCTGACAAGTCGGCAGATGAAGCGCAAAAGACTGCTCGCGCCGAGGCTGAGGCGGCGCTTGCCGCGGCTCGGGCGGCAACCGCGCAAGCCGAAGAAGCGCGCCGCGTCGCCGAGGCCGACCGGCGCAAAGCGGATGTAGAGGCGCTCCAGGCCCGGGCCGAGGCGGAGGCAATTCGCGCAAAGTCGAAAGGGGATGCGCTCAAGGCAGACGCCGCAAGAACGGCCATCACTGGCAAGCTGCCCGAAGGGGGTCT
>JAYVOV010000262.1:0-26278 GCA_043757735.1 Burkholderiaceae bacterium | reverse complement strand
TTCCGGATCTTGCGGCGTGGCAGCGCTGGCGCGAGGTGCAAGATACAGACCCGCCATTGCGGCGCCTGATGCGCGAACGATGGGCGCCTCTGGTCGAGCGGGTCGACAGCGTACTGATGCGCCCGCTCGTTTACAGCCGGATGCGCTGAGGCGCTCGCCGCCGCACGGGCCGCAGCGACGCGCAAAGGCGCTCAGAAGGACCTGGGCAAGCCGAGCACGTGTTCGGCCATGTAAGAAAGAATCAGGTTCGTGCTGATCGGCGCCACCTGGTAGAGCCGCGTCTCGCGGAATTTTCGTTCGACGTCGTATTCGCACGCAAAGCCGAAGCCGCCGTGTGTCTGCAGGCAGGTATTGGCCGCTTCGAACGAGGCCTTGGCCGCCAGATACTTGGCCATGTTGGCCTCGGCGCCGCAAGGCTTGTGGGCATCGAAGAGTTCGCAGGCCCGAAAGCGCATCAGATTGGCCGCTTCGATTTCAATGTAGTCGGCCGCGATCGGAAACTGCACGCCCTGGTTCTTGCCGATGGGCCGCCCGAACACCTCACGCTCGCTGGCGTACTTGCGGGCCTTGTCGACAAACCAGTAGCCGTCGCCGATGCACTCGGCGGCGATCAGGGTGCGTTCCGCGTTCAGGCCATCGAGAATGTATTTGAAGCCCTGGCCTTCTTCGCCGATCAGGTTCTCGACCGGAATTTCGAGGTTCTCGAAGAACAGCTCGTTGGTCTCGTGGTTGACCATGTTGGCAATGGGGCGAACTGCCAGTCCTTTGCCGATCGCCTGGTGCAGGTCGACGATGAAGATCGACATGCCTTCTGATTTGCGCTTGACTTGATCGATGGGCGTGGTGCGCGCCAGCAGGATCATCAGGTCGGAATGCTGGATGCGCGAGATCCACACCTTCTGACCATTGACGACGTAGTTGTCACCCTTGCGCACGGCCACCGTCTTGATCTTGGTGGTGTCGGTGCCGGTGGTGGGCTCGGTGACGCCCATCGATTGCAGGCGCAGCTTGCCGCTGGCGATGTCAGGCAGGTAGCGGTTCTTCTGCTCGAGCGATCCGTGACGCAGCACCGTGCCCATGTTGTACATCTGGCCATGGCAGGCGCCGGCGTTGCCACCGCATCGGTTGATCTCTTCCATGATCACCGATGCCTCCGTCAGGCCGAGGCCCGATCCGCCGTATTCCTGAGGGATCAGGGCGGCCAGCCAGCCGGCCCGGGTGAGCGCATCGACGCAGGCTTCCGGGTAGACACGGTCGTGATCGACCTTCTGCCAGTAGGCGGAGTCGAACTGGTTGCAGACGGCGCGCACGCCATCGCGGATGTCGGAATGCAGGGAGTCCAGGGGTGCCATCGGTTGTGTATGCTTTGAGTTGATTGATGAAATCGAATTATCCGCGATCGGGAGACGCATTGCTGGCTCTACATTCCATCCGCGTGCTGGATCTCACCCGTGTGGTGTCGGGTCCCTGGGCTACTCAGGCGCTCGCTGACCTCGGTGCCGACGTGGTCAAGATCGAGCGCCCCGGCCAGGGCGACGACACGCGACGCATCGGCCCGGCGCTCATGGGCGCTGATGGCAGGCCAACCGGCGAAGCCGCGTATTTCATTGCCTGCAATCGCAATAAGCGCTCGGTGACGGTCGACATCGCCACAGAAGCGGGCGCCGCGCTTGTGCGCGAGTTGGCCCTGCATTGCGATGTGGTCGTCGAGAACTACAAAGTCGGCAATCTCGAGCGCTTCGGGCTCGACAGCGCCACGCTGCGCGCGGCCAACCCGAAGCTTGTTTATTGTTCGATCAACGGCTTCGGCCCTGACGGTCCCTATGCGCCGTTGCCCGCCTATGACTTCGTTCTGCAGGGCCTCACCGGTCTCATGACCACCTGCGGCCGCGGTGACGATCAGCCGGGCGGCGAGCCGATGCGTACCGCGGTGCCGCTCACCGACCAGGTGACCGGGCTGTACGCGGCGGTGGCTATTCTGGGCGCGCTGTTCAAGCGGGTGACCACCGGGCAGGGGCAGCACATCGATATGGCCATGATCGACTGCGCGACAGCCATCGCCTCGCCGATGTCGTCGAGTTTTTTTGTCGGCGGCACGCAGCCGCCGCGCACGGGCAACGACAACCCGATCGCGGCGCCCTCGGGGGTCTTCGAGACCGCCGACGGCAAGATCATCATCGCGTCGGGCAACAACGGTCAGTTCGCCGGATTGTGCAAGGCATTGGGGCTGGAACACCTGACAACAGACCCGCGGCTGGCCTCCAATCCGCTGCGGGTTGAACATCGCGCACTGGTGCATGGCGCGGTCCAGGCGGTGACCCGCACCCGCACCCGTACCAGCCTCATGGCCGCCATCCAGGCCGAGGGCGTACCGTGCGGCCCGATCAACGATTTCGCGCAGTTCTTCGACGATCCGCAGGCCCGCCATCGCGGCATGGTGCATGAGGTGCATCATCGCGCCGGCGTCGATGTCAAGCTCACCCGCAGCCCGCTCGACCAGGTGGAATCGCCGGCACCGTACGGGGTGCCGCCGCAGCTGGGCCAGCACACCGACGAGGTGCTGGCGCAGGTGCTGGGATTGTCGGCGGCACGTCTGGCCGAACTGAAGTCTGCGAAAGTGATTTGAACAACGGCCCGTGTCTTTGGCCGCCCTTTTTGGCCGCCCTTTTTGGCCGGTTTTTCTGGCCCGGTGCATTCTGCGCAGGAGACGATATGAATACCGCCACCCGCCACGCTCCTTTTCACGGCATCGATTCCCGGGTGCTGACCACCGGACGCGAGGACATCGCGGCGGCTCTGCGATGGTCGGCGCGTCTGGGACTGAACGAAGGCGTGTGCAATCACTACAGCCTCGAGCTGGCGCCCGATCGCTACCTGATCAATCCGCAGGGCCTGCACTGGAGCGAGGTGCGGGCGGCCGATGTCCTGCTGATCGACGGGGCCGGACAGGTACTGGACGGCCCGCATCCGCTGGAGCCGACCGCGTTTTTCATTCACAGCTGGATTCACCGGCTCAATCCGCACGCCAAGGCGGTGCTGCACACGCACATGCCCTATGCGACCGCGATCACGCTGGTTGATGGCGGGCGCTTGGAGTGGTGCAATCAGAATGCGCTGCGCTTTCATGGCCGGGTGGCCTTCGATGACACCTACAATGGCCTGGCGCTCGATGATGCGGAAGGCCGACGCATCGCCTCGCAGCTCAACGGCTGCGACGTGGTGTTCATGGCCAGTCATGGCGTGACGGTGGTCGGGCGCAGTGTTGCCTGGGCCTTCGACGATCTCTACTATCTGGAGCGCGCCTGCATGCATCAGGTGCTGGCGGTGCAGGCCGCTGGCGGGCGGCCCTTGCGGCGGGTGCCGGAAGACCTGTGCGCCAAAACGGCGGCGCAGATTGCCGGCGAACGCCAGCAGAGCGACCTGTTCATGACATCGGTCAAGCGCATGCTCGACCGGGACGAACCGGGCTGGCGCTAAACCGGGCTGGCGCTAGTAACGCGGCCCTTTCAAACCAAAACCTGGAAAGCAAAATGATGATGTTCCAATTCAAAGGCAAGCGAGTGGTGGTGGCCGGCGGCAGCCGCGGCATCGGCCGATCGATCGCGCTGGGCTTCGCGCAGGCGGGGGCATCGGTGTCGATCTGCGCGCGCGGCGAAGCAGCGCTGCGTCAGACCGAAGGCGAGATTGCCAGTCACGGGCAAAAGGTTCATGCAGCGGTCT
The DNA here is from genome assembly GCA_043757735.1 of Burkholderiaceae bacterium. Lineage (GTDB taxonomy): Bacteria > Pseudomonadota > Gammaproteobacteria > Burkholderiales > Burkholderiaceae_E > Quisquiliibacterium. Next base: position 22,558 of record JAYVOV010000262.1, on the reverse strand, counting down.
GCGATCTGTCCGACGGCGCGGCGGTGCGCGCTTATGTCGCGGCGGCGGCCGAAGCAATGGGCGGCATCGACGTGCTGGTGAACAACGCATCGGGCTTTGGCCGTACCGACGACGAAGAAGGCTGGGCAACCAGCATCGCGGTCGATCTGATGGCCACCGTGCGCGCCTCCCAGACCGCCATGCCGCACCTGCTGGCCGCGAAAGGATCGATCGTGCACATCTCGTCCATCTCCGGGCTGACGCCGTCCGTGCGCACGCCGCCCTACGGCGCGGTCAAAGCGGCGTTGATTCAGTACACGCTGACCCAGGCGGCCGCGCTGGCCGCCAAGGGTGTGCGGGTGAACTGCGTGGCGCCGGGCTCGATCGAATTCCCGGGCGGGGTCTGGGACCAGGCGAGGCAGCACAATCCCAATCTCTACAAGGGAATCCTGGCGAGCATTCCGTCGGGCCGAATGGGCGGACCGGAAGAAATCGCCAGTGTGGTGATGTTCCTGGCCAGCGATGCCGCGAGCTGGGTGACGGGGCAGACGATCGTGGTTGACGGCGGGCAGATGCTGAGCTGACCGTCGTGGTGGCGTCGTAGCCGCGGGCTCGCCGTGCGGCTTCTCCTCGTCGAAGACGATCGCATGATCGGCGAAAGCCTGCGCAGCGCTCTGCGCCTCGAAGGGTATGTGCTCGACTGGGTGCGCGATGTCGCAGCTGCGCAGGCGGCGCTGGCCAGCGAACGTTTCGATCTGGTGCTGCTCGATCTCGGCCTGCCCGCCGGTGGCGCAGCCGCGCCGCGAGCATCGCGAGTCGACGGGTTGACCGTCCTGAAGGCGCTGCGGGCCCGTGGTGACGGCATACCGGTGATCGTACTCACCGCGCGCGACGCACGCGGCGACCGCGTGGCGGGCCTGGACGCCGGCGCCGACGACTACCTCGTCAAGCCGTTCGAGCTCGATGAATTGAACGCGCGGATCCGTGCGGTGCTGCGCCGTCATGGCGGGCGCGTGCAGTCGTCATTGCGCTGCGGGGCTGTCGAACTCGATCCCGCCACCCGGCAGGTGTCTCGCAACGGTGTCGCGGTGATGCTGTCGGCACGCGAATTCGCGGTGCTCGAGGCTTTGATGATGCGCCCCGGCGCCCTGCTGTCGCGCGCGCAGCTCGAAGACCGGCTCTACGGCTGGGGCGAAGAGATCGAGAGCAATGCGGTCTCGGTCTACATCCATCAGCTGCGCCGCAAGCTGGGGGTGGAATTCATCCGCACGGTGCGTGGCGTCGGCTATTTTGTCTCCGACAAACCGCTGGGTGACGAGCCCGCGCCCTCATGAACTCGATCCGGCTGCGGCTGCTGCTGGCCCTGCTGGCGATGCTGGCAGTCGTCGCCTCGGTGATGGGTGCGCTCACGTATCAAAGCGTGCTGACCGAAACCGAGGCGCTGTTCGACTATCAGCTGCGGCAGATGGCTTTGTCGCTGCGCGACCAGGGGGAGATAGCACCCGATCAGGTCGGCCCCCTGATCGACGAACAGCTCGATTTCGTGGTTCAGATCTGGACCAGCGATGGCCGGGCTATCTACTCCTCGCGGGCCCATGCTTCGCTACCCAATCGGGCGGTGCTGGGCCTGGCCGATGTCACCGTCGATGGCGCGGTGTGGCGCACCTTCAGCGTGGCCAATCGCGAACGGGTGATCCAGGTGGCACAACCGCGCCAGATCCGGCAGCGGCTGGCGGCGGGCGCCGCACTGCGCAGTGTGACACCGCTGCTGCTGCTGGCGCCGCTGATGGCGCTGTTCGTCTGGTGGCTGGCGCAGTCGACGCTGGCGCCGCTGCGCCGGGTGGCCGCGCAGGTGCGCGAACGCGACGCGAATTCCCTCGAAGCCCTGCCTGAAGCCCGCCTGCCCGACGAGGTGGCGCCGCTGGTAGCCGCGCTCAATGCCTTGCTGCGACGCCTGAGCGGCACGCTCGAAGTTCAACGGGGGTTCGTCTCGGATGCAGCACACGAGCTGCGCTCACCGTTGACGGCGCTCAAGCTCCAGTTACAGCTGCTCGAGCGCGCGCCTGACGAGCCGTCGCGTCACGCAGCGTTGGCCGGCCTGGCCGAAGGCATCGAGCGCGCGGTGCGCCTGGTGGAGCAGCTGCTGAGCCTGGCGCGCAGCGAGCCGGGCGCACCGGCTGCGGCGCTGCGCCCGCTCGATCTGGCCGAGACGGTCCGCCAGGCGGTGGCCGATGCGGTGCCGCTGGCAGCAGCGCGCGGCATCGAACTCGAGCTCTTCACCGACGCGACGCCGAGCGTGATGGGCGACGCCGCGGAGATCGGTGTGCTGGTGCGCAACCTGACCGACAACGCGATCCGTTATTCGCCGCGCGGGGCGCGAATCGAGATCCGCGTGGGCGAGCAGGGCGGCGGGGCAGTGCTGCTGGTCGATGATTCCGGCCCCGGCATTGCGCCGCAAGACCGGGAGCGGGTGTTCGATCGGTTCTATCGCGGCGCCACTGGTGAAGAGACCGGCAGCGGGTTGGGGCTGGCGATCGTGCGGGGTATTGCCGCGCGGCATGGTGCGCAGGTGATGTTGGCGGTTTCTTCGCTTGGGGGGTTGCGGGTCAGGGTGCGGTTTGCGCTGACCCCGGGTCTGCTGGGTGCATCGGGCAAGGCGCTTGGCCCTTAACGCTCGCTTAACTCAGCACTAACCCAGCCCTAATCGACGACGCCTATCTTGAAATCCTCGCGGAATCCTCCGCAGGTTTTCCGGATCATCAAGAAGGGCATCGCCATGCTGTTGAAACCTTTGAGCGCCGCGCTGATCGCGGCTGGACTGGTGGCCGCAGGTACCGCCACCGCTTTCAACCTTCCGGGCTTTTTCAAGTCCGACACGCATGCCAGCGCATCGGCCGGGCACGCCGCGCAGACGGCTGTCGTGCCCGCGCCCGTGCCGATGATCAGCGCCCCGGGGCGGGTCCCCGACTATCGCGCCATCGTGCGCCAGTTCGGCCCGGCGGTGGTCGGCATAACCGTCGAAGGCACGCACAAGATGTCGGCCGACGAGCAGAGCGATGCGCCCGCTGCCGACGAAGATCCCTATGCCCAGTTCTTTCATGGCCTGCCCGGGCGGGCGCCGCGTGGCCGTGGCAACCCGGCGGTCCCGTTTCGCGGCCAGGGGTCCGGCTTCATCATCAGCGCCGACGGCATGATCCTCACCAATGCGCATGTGGTGCGCGAGGCCAGACAGGTGACCGTCAAACTGAGCGACCGTCGCGAGTTTGTTGCCCGTGTATTGGGCACCGACCCCGTTACCGACATCGCGGTTTTGCGGATCGACGCCAGGAACCTGCCGGTGGTCCGGCTGGGCGATCCGCGGCAGCTCGAAGTGGGCGACCCGGTGCTGGCGATCGGTGCCCCTTACGGTCTCGAACAGAGCGCCACACAGGGCATCGTCAGCGCGAAAGGGCGTTCGCTGCCGGGCGATACCGTGGTGCCGTTCATCCAGACCGACGCGGCGGTGAACCCGGGCAACTCGGGCGGCCCTTTGTTCGACGGCGGCGGCGCGGTGGTCGGCATCAATGCGCAGATCTATTCGCAGTCGGGCGGGTTTCAGGGCTTGAGCTTCGCGATTCCGATCAATGTGGCGCTCAAGGTCAAGGATCAGATCGTCGCCACCGGCAAGGTCACTCACGCCCGCCTGGGCGTGACGATTCAGGACCTCAATCAGTCATTGGCGCAATCTTTCGGGCTGAACGTGCCCGATGGCGCGCTGATTTCCAATGTCGCGCCGCGCAGTGCGGCACAGACCGCCGGGCTGCGCGCCGGCGATGTGGTGACCGCGGTCGATGGCGAGCCGGTGGTTCGCTCGGGGGCCTTGTCCAGCCTGATCGGCATGTCCGCGCCGGGTGAACGGGTGAAGTTGAAGATCTGGCGTGACCGCGCCTGGCAGGAGGTCGAAGTCCGCCTGGGGGGCGCCGAGGCGCCGCGCAAGGTGGCGGCTGACGCCAGCGTGCCGGTGCCGGCCGGCCAGCTCGGCCTCGCGCTGCGCGAGCCCGGTGCCGACGATCGCCGCGCCGCGGGCGTGGCGCCGGGCATGCTGGTCGAGGGAGTCAGCGGCCCCGCAGCGCGGGCCGGCATCGAGGTGGGTGATGTGCTCTTGTCGATCAACGGCCAGTCGGTGAGGTCGGTGGAGCAGGTTCGCGGCATCCTGAACGCCAAACCGGGCAGTGTGGCCTTGCTGGTCGAGCGGCAGGGAGAGCGGATCTTCGTGCCGGTGAAACTGGGCTGATCGCTTTTCGCGCCGTTTTCGCGGATCGACGAGGCCACTTCGGGCCCCGGTCCGCTCCAGGAGAATCCCGATGCCCGCCGATCTGCCACTGTTCACCGCCAGCGTCGGGACATCGAGAGAGGCGAGGACATTGCGCAGGTGCTGCTGTGCCATGGCGGTACCGAGGGTACCAACGGACACACCGATCACCCCGGCCGGTTTGCCCGGCCATGCGCTGTGCCCGTAGGGACGCGAGGCATGGCCGGTCAAAGTCCGAGCTGAGTCTTGCTGAGTATGGTCACGGCGAATGAGCCGGTACTGGTACCGGTACCGGTACCGCGACCGCGATGGCGTCGTCGACCTGCTTCAACCAGACGAACTTGAGTTGCGCACGCGCTTCGGCGGGGATGTCTTCGAGGTCGCGTTCATTGCGCGCCGGCAACAGGATGGTCCTGATGCCAGCCCGCAACGCGGCGAGGACCTTTTCCTTCACGCCGCCGATCGGCAGGACCAGCCCTCGCAGGCTGATTTCGCCGGTCATCGCCACGTCGCTGCGCACCGGGCGGCCGGTCAGCAGTGACGTCAACGCGACGTACATGGCGACCCCTGCGCTCGGGCCATCCTTCGGCGTGGCCCCGGCCGGCACGTGGATATGGATGTCCGACTTCTCCAGCATCTCCGGCGCGATCCCCAACACCGAAGCGCGCGCCTTGACGAGCGAGAGCGCCGCCTGCGCGCTTTCCTTCATCACCTCACCCAGTTGCCCGGTCAGGATAAGCCGGCCCGTGCCCGACGAGCGCGAGGCCTCGATGAACAAGATGTCTCCGCCCACCGGTGTCCACGCCAGGCCCGTCGCTACGCCGGGGATGTCGTTGCCCATCGCCACATCGGCTTCGTATTTCGCGGGCCCGAGGATCGCGCCCAGGTCGCAAGCCTCGATCGCAACGCGCTGCACCTGGCCTTCTGCGATGCGCACCGCCGCGCTGCGAAACACGCTGCCGATCTCGCGTTCGAGATTGCGCACGCCTGCCTCTCTCGTGTAGTCCTCGATGATCGCCATCAGGGCCGCGTCGCTGATCTCGCAGCGCTGCGCATCGAGCCCGTTCGCCACCCACTGACGGGTGACGAGATAGCGGCGCGCGATCTGCAGCTTCTCGTGCGCCGTGTACCCCGGCAGTTGAATGATCTCCATCCGGTCGCGCAGCGGACCGGGGATTGTGTCAAGAACGTTGGCGGTGCACAGGAACATCACACGCGAAAGATCGAACGGCACGGCGAGGTAAGTGTCGCGGAATGTGGCGTTCTGCTCGGGGTCGAGAACTTCGAGCAATGCCGATGCGGGGTCGCCGTGGAACCCGCCCGCACCGAGTTTGTCGACTTCGTCCAGCATCATCACGCTGTTGCTGGTGCCCACTTTGCGCAGGTTCTGGATAATAGTGCCGGGCAGCGCACCGACATAGGTGCGGCGATGCCCGCGGATCTCGGCTTCATCGTGAACGCCGCCCAGGCTGACACGCACGAATTTGCGCCCAGTCGCCTTGGCAATGCTCTGTCCGAGAGAGGTCTTGCCAACACCCGGCGGGCCGACGAAGCACAGGATCGGACTGCGCCCCGAGGGGTTGAGTTTGCGCACCGCGAGGTATTCGAGGATGCGCTTCTTGACCTTCTCGAGTCCGAAATGGTCTTGATCGAGAACGCGCCGGGCCTCGCCGATGTCGATGGCGGGCTCGGCGGCAGAGTCGACCCCACCGGCCCAGGGCAATTCGGTCAGCCACTCGAGGTAGGTGCGTACCATCGACGATTCGCCGGAGGCGTCGGACATCCGGCCCAGGCGCTTGAGCTCCTTGCGTGCCACCTTGTCCACCTCGGCGGGCATGCGCGCTTCAGTGATCGCCTTGTCGAGTTCTTCGATTTCGACGGCCGACTCGTCGCCTTCGCCCAGCTCCTTTTGGATCGTGCGCATCTGCTCGCGCAGCACATGCTTGCGATTGAGGTCGCCGATTGATTCCTGGGTACGCTCCGTGACATCGCGCGTGACCTTCAGCACTTGAATGCGCCGTGCCAGCACGTCGAGCAGTTTGTCCAGGCGCGCCTTCAGGTCGAAGGTTTCGAGCAGGGCCTGCTTCTCCTCTGGGGTGTTGTCCATCAGGCTGCCGATCACGTCCGCAAGTTGCGTGGGATCGTCCATGCCGCGCAGCGCTGCGGACATCTCGGGCGGTGCTTGCGGCAACAGCTCCAGGGTTTCGAGTGCGCTTTGTTTGAGCGCGCGCCCGCGGCCTTCGATTTCCGCATCGCCGCTGGCGGGCTCATCGATGTACTGCACGCGCGCAAGCACGAACGGATGGCCGCTCAGAAACTCGGTGACGCGAAACCGACGCAGCCCTCGGACGACTGCCTGATGGGAGCCATCGGGGCCGGTGAGATAGCGCAACACGTCGGCACTCGTGCCCACCCGGTGGACGTCATCGGGGCCCGGCTCATCAGCCTCGGGCTTGCTCTGCAACAGCACACCCAATGGCCGCTCGAGGCGAACCGCTTCCTGCACTGCTGCCTGCGACCGGGGGCGCCCAATGGTTAACGGAAATATCGTGCCGGGAAACATGACGACGTTGCGCACGGGAAGGATGATCAACGCGTCTTCCGGGATCTGGCGCGACGCCGCTGGCTGCGGCTGCGGCATCGCCATCGCGGCAGCGTCGATGGGAGGCGTGTCGACAGCTGTGCTCGGGGCGATCGGGCTCGTGCCGCCCTCGGTGGTTCGGGGCAGGGCGCTCATGGCGTTTCCGCCCCGCATTTGACCAGCCGCAAGATCAGGCATCCGTCAAGCAACTCGGGCGGGTCGAGTTCCATGCGTCCAGCCGGGAGCAGGATGCGCCGTTCGAAAGTTCCATGCGGAATTTCCAGGCGGCGAATCGAATGGTCACGGCCCACCAGCGGGAGCGGCCGCGACCCGCGTACGATGAGAACGCCGGGCTCGCTCAGTATTTGCATCCGCTCGGCCGCCACGCCCGGCATCGCGATGACGACGACGATCTCGCGCTCGTTCTCGAAAACGTCCGCTGGCGGCTCCCACGCCGCGGGCATGCTGCTCGAGGCCGCGGGGCGAAAGTACTGACGCTGCAGCCTCTCGGCCTGACTGGCGAGGTCGCAGGCCTGTGCCCACATCCAGAGGGTCGGATCAGTTCTGCGCGACATCAAGCCAACTCCGATCGCTTCATTTCTTGCGGTTTCAACGCGAGCTATCCGGACCTCTCGGCACGGCGCGCCATAGCGCGGCGATGGACATGAGAGGTTCTGCGAGCTGATTGGCTTCGATGGTCGCATGCTGGCAGGCGCTTCGTCTGTGCGCTGGAAAACATAAGGCTGCCCCGCAGCGCTCAGTGTGTGGCCAAGGCGGCGAGTGCCGCACTGGCCACCATCGGCCCACTGGGTAGGAAATCCGGCGCCAAAATCACAGTCGGACAACAGGCGCGACGCGGCGTGCCCGGTTACGGGGCGATGAGCGAGGCGGATTGGTCGGCCCCGGTCATGACGATGGTGGGGCTGCGCCACCTGGTTTACCGGCTATCGGGCTGGCCCTGCGGTGGCTTGACGCGACCAGTGGAAAGGCGTTTACTGAGGTTGCGGTGTCGTTGACATCGGGATGAATTCTCGACCATTCAATCGACTCTGAATGTAGTGAAAGGAGGGCAAACTTATCGCCAGGCCTTATCGAAGTCCCAACCCCGCTACCGGCAAGAACTTGCCGACCAACGTCATGCTTATGTGACGTACGACGCTGCCGACCGTGGCGTAACGGACAATGCCCTGCACTGCAGGGCATTGTCCATTTTGGAACACGATCAACGAAGCGCCTCTGTAGGCCGCCCATCGCCCGGACTCGATCTTCCGATCAAGCTGGCTGCGGCTTGCGGTGGCTCGGTCGACGGCATGTAGCGATGGACGCCGACGCCTACCTGCGCGCCGCCGGCGATCGGCGCGCGACCACAACCTTCTTCGCTTGCTCCGACCTTCCGGCCTGGCGCCGCTGCCATGACTCGAACCCGCAAGCGGCTGCAATCCCTGCGCACCCGTCCGCGCCAGAGCGGCGTCGAGCGCACGATCCAGGCCAAGGATTTCAACGTCTTCTCTCTACAGCGGCAGTCGCGCACCCAGGCCGCGCGCCAGCGCGATTTCATACGCCGCCTGCGCGGCCGCAACATCGGCGAGGGCATGTCCCGAAAAAATGAACATTGCCCGTTGCGCATCACCTGCCCGGCCCCGGTGCGTGCCCGAAGCCAGGTCCGCCAGATCGGCGTCGTAGGGTCCGGCAAAAGACATGCGTCCGATGGCCGCCATCGCGCGGGTCTGCTCATGTTCGTCCGTGGCCAGCAGTTCCACGCCGCGCAGCGTCTCGCGCTTCCACGAGCGGCCGAGGTCGACCGCGCCCACGAATGCACCCGGCGCAAGCCATGCCGTGTCGAGGAATTCCAGTGCCGTGGCGCCTTCGGGCACGGTGGTGATCACCACGTCCATGCCTTCGACGGCAGCGCGCGGGTCGCGCGTTGTCTGCGCCTGCATCCCTAGACCGCGGGCAGTCGCAGCGAATTTCGCCGCGCTGGCGTCGGTGCGGCTGCAGGCCACGACCCGGCACAGGCCGGGCAGCACCAGGCGCAGCGCGTCCAGGTGGCTGCAAGCCTGCACACCGCAGCCCACGAAGCCGATCGTCGCGCTGTCGGCGCGCGCCAGTTTCTGTGCGGCAATGGCCGTCATGGCGGCGGTACGCGTGGCGGTGATCCAGTTGCCGCCCATGACCGCGAGCGGGCGGCCGGTGGTGACATCCGACAGCACGATGAGGCTGCAGATCGTCGGGCCGCTGGTCTGCCCGCTTGGCACGAGGCCGAACCATTTCATGCCGGCGAGACCCGCGTCGAGCAGCACCGCGGGTTTTGCCTGGAACACATGACCGGGCCCGATGTTGACCACCGACTTGGCCGCAGCGCGGGCCGTGCCCCGCGCCTGCGCCGCGAAGGCATCGGCTACCCGGTCGCGCAGACGCCCAAGCGGAATTTCGGCCCGCTCGACATCGGCTTCCGACAGGTAGACGAGCTGCTCGCCCATCAGTGCGCCAGTCTGACGATCATCTTGCCGGTGTTCTCGCCTTTGAACAGCCCTATGAAGGCCGTGGCAGCCTGATCGATTCCCTGGTGCACGGTCTCGCGATAGGTGACCCGACCGCTCTTGACCCAGGCGCTCATGTCGCGCATGAAGTCGGGGCGCAGGTGCGCGTAGTAACTGACGATGAAGCCGCGCAGGGTCAGGCCCAGGCCGATCGCCATCATCAGGTTGTTGGGCCCCGGCACCGGCGCGGTCGCGTTGTACTGGGCAATTGCGCCGCACAGCGCGAGCCGACCCTTCAGGCGCATGCTGCCGATCGCCGCCTGCAGGTGGTCGCCACCGACGTTGTCGAAGTAGACGTCCAGGCCATCGGGCGCGGCCCGGCGCAACTGGCCTGGCAGATCGCCGGCACGATAGTCGATCGCTTCGTCGAACCCGATCGACTTGCAGTACGCCAGCTTGTCGGCGCCGCCGGCGCTGCCGATCACCTTGCAGGCGTGAATTTTCGCGATTTGACCGACGACACTGCCGACCGCACCGGCCGCGCCCGACACGAACACGGTTTCGCCGTCTTTCAACTCGGCCGCACCGAGCAGGCCGACATACGCGGTCATGCCCGGCATGCCGAGCACGCCGAGGTAGGCCGATGGTGGCGCCACCGGGTTGTCGATGCGCTCCAGTCCGGTGCCATCGCTGATGAAGGCTTCGCGCCAGCCCAGGCCGCTGGTCACCAGATCGCCGGCCTTGAAGCCGTCGTGCTGGCTCGCTTCCACCCTGCCGACGGCGCCGCCCTGCATCACTTCACCCAGCTGCCAGGGCGCGGCATACGACTTCACATCGCGCATCCGGCCGCGCATGTAGGGATCGACGCTCATGGCCAGATTGCGCACCAGCACCTGGCCGGCTGCCGGTTGCGGGACTTCAATGGTCGCCAATTCAAAGTCGTCGGGGGTCGGCATGCCCGGCGGGCGGCGTTTAAGGCGGACTTCGGTAGATTTCATGCGGGTTCCTGGCGGCTTGGGTTGGTGTGGCGGTGTCTGATGCGTTTGAAAGGAGCTTGCCGCATCAATGCTGCGCACGAAGTATCGATGCGGCAGCGTCGGCGAGCACCTGGCAGCCCAGCACGATGTCTTCATCGCGGCTGTTTTCCGAAAAATCATGGCTGATGCCGCCGATCGACGGGATGAACAGCATGGCCGCGGGCAGGCTGGCGGACAGGATGCCGGCATCATGGAATGCGCCGCTGGGCAGGCGCATCCATTTCTCTGGTGCGTGCTTTTGTGCCGCGTGCTCGAGGTGCCGGCGCAGGCCTTCATCCATCTGCGTCGGGGCAATGGGTGCCCGCGCGCTTGCCGCCTCGATCCGCACGCCGCCGCGCGCATTCATCTCGGTCACAAGGCCTTCGACGATCTTCTCGAAGGCCAGCAGCGGCACCTCGGAGGCGTCGCGGAACTGCAGGTCGAGCTCCGCATAACCCGGCACGATGGACGTGGCGTTCGGCTCGATTTTCAGCCGGCCCATGGTCCAGACCGTGCGCTCGGCCGCCACCTTCGGGAATTCGGTGTTGATGCGGTGCGCCAGTTCGTAGAGTGCGGCCGATGCGTCCCTGCGCGTGTTCATCATGGTGGTGCCGGCGTGGTTCTGCTGGCCCCTGAATACGAAGCGGATGCCGCGCAGGCCGACGATACTGGTCACCACGCCAATGCGCTGCCCCATGTCTTCCAGCGTCGGCCCTTGCTCGATATGGGCCTCGACGAAACCCAGGTAGCGTTCGGGCGAAACCCTGAGGCGCGGCACGTCGGCAAGGCCGGCCTGGCTCAGGGCTTCGGCCAGCGTGACGCCGTCCTTGTCCGCGGCGTTCTTTTCCATCGCGGGCGTCAGGGCGCCAACCAGTGAACGGCTGCCCAGGCAGCCGACAAAACGAGACTCCTCATCCTGGAAGGAGACCACGTCCACCGGCAGATCGCGGGTTGCGCTGTCGGCGCCCAGCGCGCGCGCCACCTCCAGTGCGTAGATGACGCCGAGTGCGCCATCGAGCCAACCGCCAGTGGGTTGTGTATCGGAATGCGAGCCGAGCAGCAGCGCCTTGCCGGGTTTACCCGAGCGGCCGAGCACATTGCCAACGCCGTCGATCGTCGCCTGCAGACCCGCTTCTTCGCAGCGGCGCTTCAACCAGGCCCGTGCCTCCATGTCTTTCGGGCTGAAGGCGGGGCGAACCACGCCGCTGCCCTGCGCGCCGATGCTGCGAAGGTGGCGCAGGTCGGCAAGCAGGCGCGCGGAATCAATGTTGGGCATGGTGTCGTCTGGTGTCGTCGGCGAGGCATCGATTATCTTCTCTTCCTTTGGACTCAGGCAGCCCTTGACGCCTTCCGATGAAATCGACCGCCTGGTCGGTCTTGTTTCCAGTGCTCGACGCGTTGGCTGCGCTTGAATTCGCGTCGCGCCATCTCGACCCCGCGCACCCGCCTGGCGCCACCGGGCTGCGCATGACCATGACCGCCCTGCATCATCTGCAGGACACCGGCGAGCGGCCTGTCTGCCAGTCAATGTCACCGGCCTTGCGTTCGCGCAGTTCGCGAAGCACCGCCTCGCGGGACCGACCGGTCTCGGGGAAGTTCATGGGCGGGGCGATCAACTGTTCTGGTTTCACGGGACGCCTCCTGTGCCGCGCCGGCGGCGGATCGGGATGCTCGAGGCTGGGTGAGCCCGGCACGAACGAGGGTGGGCCTGATCGCGATTTTGCCGCAGCTCAGGCCGCTTTGTCCTGCCGGCGCAGCCCGATGTACAAGCCCGCCCCGATGATCAGCGCCGAGCCCAGCCAGGTGAACAGATCGGGCACTTCACTGAACATCCAATACCCCACTGCCACCGAGCCCACCATCTGCCAGTACTGGAAGGGCGTGAGGAAATTGGCCGGCGCGCAGGTCATGGCACGGGCCACGCAGTAGTGACCCAGGCCGCCCAGCACCCCCAGGCTGCACAGCAGCAGCACGTCGATCAGCGAGCCGGGTGTCTGCCATGAGAACGGCACGACCAGGCTCATCAGCACCGAACCCAGCAGCGCCGAATAGACCGCCGATGTCTCGGGGCGGTCGGATGCCGCCACGCGCCGCGTGAGCACCTGGTACAGCGAATAACAGGCGGCGCTGCCGACGATCAGCAGCGATGCCCACTGGAACACCGCGGCACCGGGGCGGATCACCACCAGCACGCCGACGAAGCCCGCTATCACGGCCATCACCCGCGCCAACGCCACTTTCTCGCCCAGCATCGGGCCGGCCAATATCACGACGATCAGCGGCGAGATGAACGAGATCGACGCTGCCTGGGCGATCGGCACGAACTTGATTGCGCTGAAAAACAGGAAGGTGGAACTGATCAGCATGCAGGAGCGCAAGAACTGCACGCCCGGGCGCCGGGTGCGCACGATCTGCCAGCCGTATTTCGGCACAAACAGCGCGAGCACGAAGATCAGGTGGCTGAGGGTGCGCGCCCAGACCACCTGTTCGGATGAGTAGCTCTGGCTCATCAGTTTGGCCAGCCCGTTCATCACGGGAAACAGGCTGCTGGCCGCGCACATCAGCAGGATGCCCAGCAAAGGGCGATCAGCCGAAATGGTGCTGACGACGGGCGGTGGAGTGCTCATGGCGGCCAGAGTAGGCCAGACCGCGCGCTCAGGCGATCGCGGCTGCCACTTGTTGGAACGGCTGTTGTCAGGACTGCGTTAACCTGACCCGTCGTCAACGCAGAAATGGCACCCCTGGCAACCGGCACGCTTCAGGACACCGTCGTCGCGATCACCGGCGCCGGCCATCACCTTTGCGCCGCAGGTCACGGTGAACGCGGTCTGCCCGGGCGTTGTCGACACCGCGATGTGGGCCGGCATCGACCGTGACTGGGCGGCTATGACCGGTGCCGTGCAGGGCGAGACCTGCCACCTTGGTGCGGTACCGGGCACAAGTCAGCGCGTGGCTTAGAATTCAGCGATGGAATCCTACCTTCTCGATTGGGCGAGTCTGCTGGTCCGCTGGCTGCATCTGATCACCGGCATTGCGTGGATCGGGTCGTCTTTCTACTTCGTGTGGCTCGACAACCACCTCACTGCGCCTGCCAAGCCGGCGGACCGTGAGCGCGGCGTCCACGGTGAGTTGTGGTCGGTCCACGGCGGCGGCTTTTATCACAGCCAGAAGTTCCTTACCGGTCCACGCGGTGAGCCGCTCACCGAAGATCTGCACTGGTTCAAGTGGGAGGCCTACAGCACCTGGCTGTCGGGCATGGGCATGCTCGCCCTCGTGTATTGGTTTGGTGCATCGACTTACCTGATCGATCGATCAGTGATGCCGCTCAGTGTGCCGGTTGCCATTGGGGCGTCGATCGCCACCCTCGTGGTCGGCTGGCTGGCGTATGACCTTCTTTGCCGATGGCTGCGCAACCGCGACCGCCTGCTGGCCGGCTCGGTGTTCGTGTTCGTGGTCGGGGTGTCGTGGGGGCTGTTTCAAGTCTTCAGCGCGCGAGCTGCCTTCCTGCATGTGGGCGCCATGCTGGGCACGCTGATGGTGGCCAATGTGGTGATGGTGATCATTCCGGGTCAGCGTCGAATGATCGGCCAGATCCGGGCCGGGCAGGCGCCAGATCCGGAGCCGGGTCGTCAGGCAAAAGTGCGTTCGACGCACAACACGTATTTCACGCTGCCGGTGCTGTTCATCATGTTCAGCAGCCATTATCCGTTCACCTACAGCCATCGGTATGGCTGGCTGGTGCTGGTGGTGGTGATGCTGGCGGGCGTGCTCATTCGGCAGTTTTTCGTGCTGCGGCACAAGGGGATCGTGAAACCGTGGCTGCCGCTGGCGGCCTGTGCATTGCTTGCCGCTGTGGGAGCGGCCCTGGCGCCGGCAAAAGCGCCTGTGTCGGTTCTGCCGCCTGGCGTCGATGCCACCGAGCGGGTGGTCCAGGTCATGCAGCGGCGCTGCGTGTCGTGTCATGCGGCGCAGCCGACGCAGGACGGTTTTGCACAGCCGCCCAAGGGGGTGGTTCTGCAGACGCGCGAGCAGCTGCTGCAGCACGCCGCGAAGGTGAAAGAGACGGTTGGCAATCGTTACATGCCGATCGGCAACCTCACCGCAATGACCGAGGAGGAACGGGCGTGGGTGGCGTCCTGGGTCTTGGCGAGCGCCACGCCGCCGGCCCGATGAATGGGTTTGCCACCGCGGGGCGGCGTCGATGCACTGCCGGCTTGATCGATAGTGCTCGAGCCTGCCGCGACACGCGTCAACGACGCTGCTTCAAGGCGCTCAGCACGGACGCGGGCGTGCAGGGGGCGTCCACCCTCGGGGCCCCGCCGGTTGTGCTGGCCACCGCATCGCGTATGGCTTCGTAGACCGATATCCCGAGCATGAAGGGCGGTTCGCCGACCGCCTTCGAGCCGAAAATATTATCTTCCGGATTCGGGTCCGGCCACAGCGCCACCTTGAAATGCGCCGGTACATCCGCGCTGGTCGGAATCTTGTAGGTTGACGGCGCGTGAGTGCTCAGGCGCCCCTTCGCGTCCCAGACCAGCTCTTCAGTGGTCAGCCAGCCCATGCCCTGAACGAACGCCCCTTCTATCTGGCCGATGTCGATGGCCGGGTTGATGCTGCGGCCGACGTCATGGAGGATGTCGACCGCGAGCACACGCGACTCCCCGGTGAGGACATCGATCGCGACCTCCGTGCACGCCGCGCCGTAGGCGAAGTAGTAGAAAGGTCGCCCGCTCAGCGTGTGTTTGTCGTAGTGGATCTTGGGCGTGCGATAAAAGCCGTCGGACCACAGCTGCACGCGCGCCGCATAAGCCGCCCGCACTACCGCTTCGAACGAACTTGCCCCGCGCGGGCTGTGCACTGCGCCGTTGGAGAATCGGATCGAATCGACCGCTACGGCGTCGCGGGCAGCGACAAACGCGGCCAGTCGGCTGCGCACGGTGATCGCGGCTGCCTGAGCGGCGCGCCCGTTCAGATCGGTGCCTGCCGAAGCGGCGGTGGCCGACGCGTTGGGCACCCGTGCGGTGTCGCTCTCGCTGATCCGCACCTGATGAAATGGCAGCCCGAGTTCGTCGGCGACGATCTGGCAGACCTTGGTATGAAGGCCCTGTCCCATTTCCGTGCCGCCGTGGTTCACCAGCACTGATCCATCGGTATAGATCGAAACCAGGGCACCCGCCTGATTGAACTGAGTGGCGGTGAATGAAATGCCGAACTTCACCGGTGTGATCGCCAGCCCTCGTCTGATCAGCGGGTGCGTCGCGTTCCAGGCGCTGACCTGTTCCCGGCGCCGGCGATAGTCGGCATCGCGTGCGAGTTGTGCGATCAATGGCGGCGCGATGTTGTCCTCGACGGTCATGCCATAGTGGGTGAGGTTGCGCGGCGCTTCGCCGTACAGATTGCGTTGCCTGACATCCAGGGGATCGAGACCCGATGAACGCGCGATGTCGCCCAGAATGGTTTCGATCGCGATCACGCCCTGTGGCCCGCCGAAGCCGCGAAAAGCGGTGTTCGACTGGGTGTGGGTGCGGCAGCGCAGTGATTCAATTTCGACGTTGGCCAGAAAGTAGGTGTTGTCGACGTGAAACACCGCGCGATCGTTGACAGGGCCGGACAAGTCCGCGCTGAAGCCGCATTGGCTGGCCATCATCAGGCGCAGGCCATTGACCAGTCCGTCGGCCTCGAAACCCACCGTGTACCGATACAGAAAATTGTGCCGCTTGCCGGTGATCATGAAGTCGTCGTCGCGGTCCAGGCGCATCTTCACCGGTCTGCCGGTTTTATGGGCAGCCAGTGCCGCCCAGACCGCCACATGACCGGCCTGGGTCTCCTTGCCGCCAAAGCCCCCGCCCATGCGTCGGCACTGGATTTGAATGGCGTGCTGCGGCAGCGCGAGCGCGCGTGCTATCCAGTGCTGGATTTCACCGGGGTGCTGACTCGATACCTGCACCCGCCAGCCGTGCTGTTCGAGCCCGATGGCGTAGGCCACCTGGCCTTCCAGATAGAAGTGTTCCTGGCCACCCACGCGAAACTCGCCACTCGTGGTGTGGGGACTGCGCGCGATGGCGGCCGCGGCGTCGCCGCGGCGCAGATGGACCGGTGGCAGAATGTATTCGCGCTGCGCCATTGCGTCGTCGATGCTGAGGATGGCTGGAAGTGCCTCGATGTGGCAGCTCACCTGGCGCGCGGCGCGCAGCGCCAGACGATGGGAACTGGCCACCACGAGGGCGACCACCTGCCCGACATGCAGCACACGATCGGTAGCCAGAATCGGCTCGTCGTGTGCCGGCGTGGCCAGGTTCCGGTCGCCGGGGATATCTTCCGCGGTGAGCACCGCGACCACGCCCGGCAGGGCAAGTGCCGCGCTGGCATCGATGCCCAGCAGCCGGCCATGCGCGATCGGGCTCATCACTGGCGCCGCGTGCAGTGTGCCCGCGTACTCGGCGAGGTCATCGACGTATTCGGCCTCGCCGGTGAGATGGGCGCGAGCGCTTTCGTGTGGGATCGACCGACCAGCGACCGTGTCTGACGGCAGTGGCGGCGCTTCGACGACTTCGCAAGATACCTTCGCAGGCGATTCGCTCATGGCGTGACGTCCTGGAGTGTCGTCTCGTCGGTCTCGAGTTCGTGCCACAGCCGGATCAGCAGGTTGCCGATCACTTCGCGGCGATAGTCGGCGCTGGCGCGCATGTCTGAGATCGGCGAAAACGCCTGACGAAGGCTTTGCGCGGCAGCTTGCACGCTGGTGAGCGACCAGGGCTGATCGAGCAGCGCAGCCTCGGCCAGCGGTGCCCGGCACGGCGTGGCTGCCATGCCACCGACCCCGATGCGAACGGCCCTCACCAGGCCGTCACGTCTGTGCAGGGCGATGACCAGGCACACCGCCGAGATGTCGTCCTCGAGGCGTTTGGAGATCTTGTAGGCGCGCACGGTCTGGCCGGGGACGGGCAGTGGAATCACCACCGCACTGACCAGCTCATCTGGTGCGAGCAGTGTTTGTCGGTAGGCGGTGTAGAAAGTCTCCAGAGGGAGTTCACGCACGGCGCGCACGCTGGCCAGCGTGATCGTGGCCCCGAGCGCGATCAGCAGCGGCATCGAATCGCCGATCGGTGAGCCGTTGGCGATGTTGCCGCCCAGGGTGGCCGAATTGCGCACCGAGCGGCCGGCAAATCGCGACAGGAAGCCGGCGGTCTCCGGATAGTGACCAACGAGTGCCGAAAACGCGTCGGCGAGGCGCGCGGCCGCGCCGATCCGCAGAGCGCCATCGCGAATCTCGATGTCTGCCATGTCGGGTGCCGCACTCAGGTCGATGATCTTGGCGGGCTGCTGGTGCAGCTTGTTGATCCACAGGCCGACGTCTGTGGTGCCCGCCACCACCATGGCATCGGGATGCTGGGCGCGGCATTGCAGCGCTTGTGCCAGGCTGGCTGGCCGCCAGGTGCTGCCTTGCGGATGATCCAGCCGCTGGCCCTCGGGTGATTGCAGTGCCCGCAGGCGCTCGAGCAGAACAGCCTCGTCGAGCGGCCGGGCCGGATGGGTGTGCATGGTCTGCGCAGCCTGCACGATAGGCCGGTAACCGGTGCAGCGGCACAGATTGCCGGACAGCGCCGCCTGCGCGGCCTCGCGGGGGATGCATCCGGGTGGCGCTGCGCTGCCCGTGTCGTGGTAGAGCGCGAACAGCGACATCACGAAACCGGGTGTGCAGAAGCCGCACTGCGATCCGTGGCACTCGAGCATGGCCTGCTGCACCGGGTGAAGCGCACCGGCTGGCTGAGCGAGGTCTTCGACGGTGAACAATGCGCAGCCGTCGATCGAACTCAGCAGGCGGATGCAGCTGTTGACTGCGCGCAGCCGCACCTTGCCCTTGGCAAATTCGCCCAGCACCACGACGCACGCACCACAGTCGCCTTCGGCGCAGCCCTCGCGCGTGCCGTGATGGCCTTGCGCGCGCAGCCAGTCGAGCAGCATTGCATCGGGGGCGGGCGCCGCGACGCTGACCAGTTGATTGCCGCGTAGAAAGCGCAACGGGCGAGCAGGCAGTGTCATGTCGGGAAATTCCGAAAGTGGGCTTTTGCATGCGCACCGAAGGGTTTGGCCGTGCGCTGCAGGCTATGAAGATAGGGGCGCGACGGCTTCAAGGCATATGAAAAGAGTGATGCAAACTATACGATAACCAATATGGCAAACACTTCGCGACTGACCAAGATCGACCTTCACCTGGTCAAAATCCTTCATACCTTGCTCCTTACCCACAGCGTTTCGCAATCGGCCCTGCGCCTGGGCATGCACCGCTGTCGGGTGTCGAAATCCTGCCGCTCAGCGCCGACCTGCACATCGGACGGCTGTTTCAAGATGAGATCCTGTGCCTGGTGGCGGCGCGCAATCCGGCGGGGCGGCTGCGTGCACTCTAAGATTTTGCCCTGCCAGTCCTCTGGAACCGGCCGGCCTGCCCGCTGGTCTTAACGCAAACGCCAATGACCGCTGCCCGCCTCGAATTGCGCGACATCAGCAAACAATACCCGGCGGTGCTGGCCAACGACCGGGTATCGCTGACGGTTGCGCCCGGTGAGATTCACGCAGTCCTGGGCGAAAACGGCGCCGGCAAATCGACGCTGATGAAAGTCATCTACGGCGCGGTGCGCCCGGACGGCGGCGAAGTCCTCTTCAATGGCCAGCCGGTCAGGGTGCGCAGTCCGCAAGAGGCCCGCGCCCTGGGTATTGCAATGGTGTTCCAGCATTTCTCCTTGTTCGAGACCCTCACCGTGGCCGAGAACGTGATGCTCGGGCTGCCGGCCGGGCCGAGCCTGGCCGACATCAGCCAGCGCATTCGCGACAAGGCGCGCGAGTACGGCCAGGAGATCGATCCCGCGCGTCCGGTTCACACCCTGTCGGTTGGCGAACGTCAGCGGGTCGAGATCGTGCGCGCGCTGCTGGTCGAGCCGCGCCTGCTTATCCTGGACGAGCCCACTTCGGTGCTGATGCCGCAGGCGGTCGAGCGCCTGTTCGTCACCTTGCGCAAGCTGGCGCAAACCGGCTGCAGCATCCTGTACATCAGCCACAAGCTGGACGAAATTCGTGCCCTGTGCCATCGCTGCACCGTCCTGCGCAGCGGCCGCGTCACCGGCGTCGTCGACCCCAGCCTCGAGACCAATGCAACGCTGTCGCGCCTGATGATCGGCAGCGAGCTGCCAGCGCTGCCGGCGCGCGGCGGGCAGCGGGGCGCGCTGGCGCTGCAGCTGCGCGACCTGACCCTGCCGCGCGCCGATCAGCACGGCGTTTCGCTGCAGGCGCTTGCGCTGTCGGTTCATGCCGGCGAGATCGTCGGTATCGCGGGCGTTTCCGGCAACGGCCAGCAGGAGATGCTGGCCGCCTTGTCGGGCGAAGACCCGCGCGCGCATCCGCCGGCGGTGCGTCTGTTCGATGTACCCATCGGTGCGCTCGGCCCCGCACGCCGGCGCCGGCTGGGCCTGCATTTTGTACCGGAAGAACGCCTGGGCCGCGGCGCGGTGCCTTCATTGTCATTGATGCAGAACATGCTGCTCACCCGTGCCGATCGCCACACGGTCGGCCCCGGCGGCTGGCTCCGGCTCGATCGGGTCGCGCAGCTGGCCGCCGCTGTGATCGAACGTTTTCGGGTCAAGACGCCCGGCATTCACGCGACCGCGCGCAGCCTGTCGGGTGGCAATCTTCAGAAGTTCATTGTCGGCCGCGAGATCGATGCCAAGCCGCGCGTGCTCGTGATCGCGCAGCCCACCTGGGGCGTCGATGTCGGCGCTTCGGCGCAGATCAGGGCTGAACTGCTCGCCTTGCGCGATGCCGGCTGCGCGGTGCTGCTGGTGTCGGAAGAACTCGATGAACTCTTCGAGCTGAGCGACCGCCTGCATGTGATCGCGGGGGGGCGCCTGTCGCCAGGCATTGCCACCAGCGAAGCCTCGGTTGGCCTGATCGGCGCGTGGATGAGCGGCCTGTGGCCCGCCGACCCGTTCGCCCCTTCGCCCGCGGGTTCGCTCGAGGTGAAAGCCGATGCGGCTTGAATCGCGGGCTCAGCCCTCCCGTGCGATGGCGCTGCTGTCGCCGCTGCTGGCACTGGCCGTGACGGTGCTGGTGGGTGTGCTGCTCTTTTCACTGCTCGGCAAAGATCCGGTCAAGGGCCTCTCGATGTTCCTCTGGGAGCCCATCAAGAGCAGCTACGCGCTGACCGAACTCGGTGTCAAAGCCACGCCGCTGGTGTTGTGCGCGCTGGGCCTGGTGGTCTGCTTTCGCGCCAATGTCTGGAATATCGGGGCCGAGGGGCAACTGCTGGCCGGTGCTATGGCGGGCGGCAGTGTGGCGCTGCTCGCCACGCCGGGCAACGGCGCCTTCATGCTGCCGGTCGTTCTGCTGGCCGGCGTGGCCGGCGGCATGGCCTGGGCATCGATCACCGCGTGGCTTCGTGACCGGGCCAATGCCAATGAGATTCTGGTCAGCCTGATGCTGGTCTACATCGCGCAGCTGCTGCTGGCCTACCTCGTGCATGGACCGCTCAAAGATCCGCAGGGCTACAACTTTCCCCAGACCCGGATGTTCCCCGCGGAAGTCCTGATGCCGCTGCTGGTGCCCGGATCGCGCCTGCATCTCGGAGCGCTGCTGGCGCTGGTCGCCGTGCCCTGCATTACCGTGTTCCTGTTCCGCAGCTTTCCCGGCTATCAGCTCCAGGTGGGTGGACTTGCGCCCCTGGCTGCGCGGTATGCAGGGTTTTCGTCACGCTCGGCGCTGTGGCAGGCAATGCTGCTGGCGGGCGGGCTGGCCGGGCTGGCCGGCGCCATCGAGGCCGCGGGGCCGCTCGGACAGCTCACCCCGCATGTGTCGTCCGGCTATGGCTTCGCGGCGATCATCGTTGCCTTCGTGGGCCGTCTGCACCCGGTCGGCGTGGTGTTTGCCGCCCTCCTGATGTCGATGTTCTACATCGGTGGCGAACTCGCGCAGTCGCGTCTGGGGCTGCCCAGCGCACTCACCGGTGTGTTCCAGGGGCTGCTGCTGATCGCGCTGCTGGCCTGTGACACGCTCATCCACTACCGCGTGCGCTTCCAGCGATGAGCCAGCGCCCACGCGTTCACACACAAGAGGCCGCATGGACGCCATTGCGCTGCTGATCGCCGCCACCCTGAATGCGGGTACGCCACTGGCGCTGGCGGCCCTCGGACTGCTGCTCAACGAGAAGGCGGGCGTCGTCAACCTGGGGGCCGAAGGCACCCTGTTGATGGCCGCGGTGGCCGGCTTTGCGGTCACGCTGGGTTCGGGCAGTGCGCCGCTGGGCCTGCTGGCCGGCGCGCTGGTGGGCGCGGCAATGGCTGGCCTGCTGGGCGGACTGGTCATCTGGCTGAACACCAACCAATACGCCAGCGGCCTGGCGGTGAGCCTCTTTGGTGCCGGGTTCTCGGCGTTCGCGGGCTTGCCTTACGTGGGCAAAAACCTGCCGCCGGCCACGGTCTGGTCGGTGCCCGGGCTGTCCGATCTGCCCTGGATAGGACCGGCCCTGTTTCGCCAGCCGCCAATGGTGTATCTCACCATCGTGGTGGCGATCGCCCTGATCTGGTTCCTGGATCGCACCCGAAGCGGGCTGGTGCTCAGATCAGTGGGCGAAGCGCCGGAGTCGGCCCATGCGCTGGGCTACCCGGTTCGCTGGATCCGGCTGGCTGCGATGATGGCTGGTGGAATGCTGTGCGGCATGGCCGGCGCCTTCATCTCGGTCATCTACACACCCTTATGGGTCGAAGGCATGATCGCCGGGCGCGGCTGGATCGCACTGGCGCTCACGGTCTTTGCCACCTGGCGGCCGGCCCGGGTCTTGCTTGGTGCTTATCTGTTTGGCGGCGTAACAATGCTGCAGTTTCATCTGCAGGGTATGGGCGTGCAGATCGCGAGCCAGTGGTTGTCGATGCTGCCCTATGTGGCGACCATCGTGGTGCTGGCGCTGATCTCGCGCAATCCCCTGTGGATCCGTGTCAACATGCCCGCCTCTCTGGGCAAGCCGTTTCATCCGGGTCACTGAAATCAGTCGTCGGCAGCCGCCTGGCCCGCTCTCAACTCAACATTTCTCGATGGAGATTCTGCGATGATCGATTCTCAAAAACGCGCCTGGCTGCGTCATGCAGCTGCTTTGAGCGTGGTCGCCGCGGCCCTGGCCGGCTGCGGCAAGAAAGAGGAAGCGCCGGCCCCGGCTCCCGCGCCGGCG
>JAYVOV010000261.1:0-7040 GCA_043757735.1 Burkholderiaceae bacterium | reverse complement strand
AACCGGAAATCCTTCGGAGAGTTCATGTCGACAACACCCGGTTCCGGTCCGGCAGGTTCTGCGCCAGGCGCCGCACCGGCGGCTGGCGCCTGCTGCTCAGCGTGCTTCCATTCACGATCTATCCGTTGTTCGCGGACGCCAACTGGCTCGGGCCATTCCGGGGTACGGCATCGACCCCCGATCTGGCGATCTCGTATCAGGTGCTGTCCGGCGAGAGCCTGCTCGGCATCCCGGTCTTCGCCAGCGGCCTGCTCGGCAGGATGTCGGGCTCGATCATCTCCAATGTGCTGACTCGGCAAGCAGATGTTCCCCAGGATGTCGTTTGGGGTGGCGACGGCTGGCCTGGCTACGCCTGAAGCTGCGGCGGCACCCAGTGGCGCCCGGGGACGGCCGCCAGCAGCTCGCGCGTGTAGGCGTGCTGCGGATCGGCGAACACGTCGGCGGTCTGCCCGTATTCGACGATCTCGCCATGGCGCATGACGGCGATTTCATCGCACACCTGGGCGGCGACCCGCAGGTCATGGGTGATGAACAGCATCGTGAGATCCAGCCGCTCGCGGATGTCGGCCAGCAGACGCAGCACCTGGGCCTGCACCGATACATCGAGCGCCGAAACCGGTTCGTCGGCGACCAGCAGAACCGGCTTGAGCGCGAGCGCGCGCGCAATACCGATGCGCTGGCGCTGGCCCCCGGAGAACTCGTGCGGAAAGCGATTGGCGGCGGCCGGATCCAGGCGCACGAGCGCCAGCAGCTCCCGGGCGATCGCCAGCGCCTCGGCCCGCGGCACACCATGGGTGATCGGGCCCTGGGCGATCAGCTGCTCCACCGTCTGGCGCGGGTTGAGGGAGCCGAAGGGGTCCTGGAACACCATCTGAATGCGCTTGCGGTGCGGGCGAAGCTGGCGGCGGGTGAGGCCGCTCAGTTCGACATCTCCCAGGCGGATCGTGCCCGAATCGGGCTCGATCAGACGGATGATGCAGCGCGCAAGCGTCGACTTGCCAGAACCGGATTCGCCGACCAGGCCCAGGGTGCGCCCACGCCGTACCGCGAGATCGACCGCCTTCACCGCGTGGACGCGGCGGTCGCCGCGCGAGAGCCAGCTCGCGGCGCTGCCGAAGGTCTTGGTCATGCCGCTGACTTCGAGCAGCACCGGCGCGGTGTCGATTGCGCGCCGGGGGCGCGGGGCCAGCGCGGGCACGGCCGCGATCAGCGATCTGGTGTAGCTATGGCGAGGCGAGTTGAGTACCTGCGCCGCCGCGCCCAGCTCGACCAGAACGCCGTGCTGCATGACGGCGACCCGGTCGGCAATTTCGGCGACGACGCCGAAATCATGCGTGATGAACAGCACGCCCGTCTGGTGCTTGCGCTGCAGCTCACGGATCAGCGACAGGATCTGCGCCTGGGTGGTGACATCCAGCGCGGTGGTCGGCTCGTCGGCGATGAGGATCGCCGGCTCGAGGATGAGCGCCATGGCGATCATCGCGCGCTGGCGCTGCCCGCCGGAAATCTCGTGCGGATAGGCGCTCATGATGCGCTGCGGGTCCGCCAGTCGGACTTCCTCGAGCAGCGCGACGATGCGCGCCTGGCGCTCCCGGCGAGTGAGCTGCAGGTGAACCTCGAGCATCTCGTCGATCTGGCGGCCGATCGTCATCAGTGGGTTGAGCGCGGTCATCGGCTCCTGGAAGATCATCGCGATCTTCGCGCCCCGGATGGCGCGCATGCGCTGCGGGTCGGCCGCCAGCAGGTCTTCGCCGTCGAACACCACCTGCCCGCCGGTCACCCGCACATGCGGCGCCGGCAGCAAGCCCATGATCGCGCGCGCCAGCACCGATTTTCCGGATCCCGACTCGCCGACCACGCAGACGATCTCGTTGCGCCGCAGTTCGAGCGAGAGATCGCTCACCGCGCGCTCGCGATCGGCCCAGGCCGGCAGCGCAACGCTCAGGCCTGCGAGCGTCAGCAGCGCGGCCTCGCTCATATCGTGCGCAGCCGCGGATTGAGGGCGTCGTTCACGCCTTCGCCGACCAGGTTGATGCTCAGCACGGTGAGCAGGATCGCGACCCCGGGGATCGCGCACAGCCACCACGCATCGCGCAGGAAGCTGCGGCCGGCGCCGATCATGAAACCCCAGCTCATCGCGTTGGGGTCGCCAAGGCCGAGGAATGCGAGCGCCGCCTCGATCAGGATGGCGGTCGCCACCATCAGCGAACCCGCGACGATGATGGGCGAGAGCACATTGGGCAGGATCTGGCGGAAGATGATGGCGAGGTCGGTCATGCCGAGACAGACCGCGGCCTCGACGAATTCGCGTTCGCGCATCGCCATGAACTCGCCACGCACGAGCCGCGCGATCGGTGGCCAGCTGATGACAGCGATGGCCAGGATGATGCTGCCGCGCGAGGGCGACATGATCGCCACCAGGACGATCGCGAAAAGAAATGTCGGGATGGTCTGGAAGAACTCGGTGAAGCGCATCAGGGCATCGTCGATCCAGCCGCGATAGAAGCCGGCGAGCGCACCGAGCAGGGTGCCGATCGAGACCGCGACGACGGTTGCGACCAGGCCGACCATCAGCGAGGTGCGCCCCCCGTGCGCGATGCCGGCGGCGATGTCGCGCCCGAGCGAGTCGGTGCCGAACAGAAAGGCGCCGAACGGCGGCAGGAAGGTCTTGCCGACGAGGCGAAACGGGTCGCCGGGGAACAGCAGGGGCGCGGCCGCCGCGAGCACCACGACGAACGCGAGAAACCCGAGTGCCAGCACGGCCGGACGGTTGCGGGCGAAGCGTTGCCAGAATGCCTGCCTCATCGGGGTCAGCCCACCTTGATGCGCGGATCGAGCGCCATGTAAATGAGGTCGACGGCCAGGTTCACCAGGACGACCAGACACGCCGACAGGAAGAAGATACCCAGCAGCAGGTTGAAGTCGCGCGCGAACAGACTCTGGAACGCGAGCTGGCCCAGGCCCGGCCATGCGAACACCGATTCGACGACGACCGACCCGCCCAGCAGGCTGCCGACCTGGACTCCGGCCATCGTCACCACCGGCAGCACCGCGTTGCGCAGGACATGGCGGTAGGTGATGAGCCGCTCCGGCAGCCCCTTGGAGCGCGCGGTCACCACATAGTCCATGCCGCGCTGATCGAGCATTGCCGCGCGCATCATTCGGGTGTACAGCGCCATGTAGAACAGCGACAAGGTGAGCGTCGGCAGGACGAGGTGGTGGGCGATGTCGACCACGCGTGACCAGCCTTCGTTGAAGGCCACCACGTCCTCCATGCCGGTGGTGGGCAGCCATTCGAGCTTGATCGAGAACAGCAGGATCAGCATCAGGCCGATCCAGAACAGCGGGGTGGCATAGGCGATCACCGCGGCGACCGAGATCAGCCGGTCGCGCCAGGTGTTCACGGCGGTGGCTGCGAGAAGCCCGAGGAGGACCCCGCTGATCACCGAGGTGAGCAGCGTGGCCCCCATCAGCAGCAGGGTCGGACCCAGGCGCCCGAAGATCAGCTGGGTCACCGGCATGCTGTTGCGAAACGAGTAGCCGAGGTCGAGCGTCAGCACGTTCTTCACGTACAGCAGCAACTGGACGTGCACCGGGCGATCCAGCCCGAAGCGCTCGCGCAGCTGCGCCACGTACTCGGGCGGCGCGCCGCCCGCCTCGCCGGCCAGCACCGTCGCCGCGTCCCCGGGCGCCAGCTGGAGCAGCAGGAAGTTGAGCACAACGATGCCCAGCACGATCGGCACCGCCTGCAGCAGGCGGCGCAGCACGTACACAAGGGTATTCGAGCCTGATGACATCAGAGGGTCCTGCCGCTGGCCGCGCTCATCGCCGGGCCGACGATGCGAGGTGAGGCGCGGTTCGCCTGGCGTCGCTCAGCGTTCGAGCCAGGCGCGGTTGTAGGCGCCATAGATGCCGATCGGGCTCACGATCACATCTTTGTAGCGCTTGTTGATGATGGTCGGGAACAGCAGCTCCTGCACCCAGACGATCGGCGCTGCTTCGACGGTGAGCTTCTGCAGCTCGGCGTACAGGGCGCCGCGCTTGGCGGCATCGGGCTCGAGCGCCGCCTTGTTCATCAGCTCGTCGGTCTGCGGTGAACTCCAGCGTGAACCGTTCACGAACACGGTTCCCTGCTTGATCAGGGCGGAATGGAAGGAGCGATGCACGCCCAGCACCGGGTCGGCGAGGTTGTAGAGAAAATTGGACGTGATGAAGAAGTCGTAGTCGGTGTAGGTGCGCTTGAGCCAGGTCGCCACGTCCTCGTAGCGCAGGGTCGCCTTGATGCCGACCTGCGCGAGCTGCTGCTGCACCGACTCGCCGAAGCGTTGCCATTCCTCGCCATAGGGTGTGATGTCGTGAACGATTTCGAAGCGCGTGCCGTCCGCCTTGCGCGGAAAGCCGGCTTCGTCGAGCAGCTTGTTGGCCAGCTCGACCGCGTTGGGCACGCTGTAGTTGCGCACATCGGCGCTGTACAGCCCGGACGGCTTGAAATTGGAGCTGATGGCGCCGGTGGCGATCTTGCCGTTGCCGAACCAGACATTGTCGATCGCGAACTTGCGGTTGACGGCATACGACACCGCCTGGCGCACCTTCACGTTGTCGAAGGGTGGCCGCCTCGTG
Organism: Burkholderiaceae bacterium; assembly: GCA_043757735.1. GTDB lineage: Bacteria > Pseudomonadota > Gammaproteobacteria > Burkholderiales > Burkholderiaceae_E > Quisquiliibacterium. The sequence goes on along the minus strand of JAYVOV010000261.1, from coordinate 2,420 downwards.
TTCATCAGCAGCTCGACCACCGGAGAGACCATCTCGTAGCCTTTGGTGGTGATCTCGATGCTCGGCAGCGCCGCCAGCCGCTTGACGTCGTTGTAGGGAACGGCGCCGAAGCCCGCGACATGCGCTTCGCCCTTCTCGAGAAGCGCGGTGCGGGTGGCGGAATCGGGTATGAAGCGCACCACGATGCGATCGAGGTAGGGCTGTCCGGCCCGCCAGTAGTTGGGGTTTCGGTCGAGCCGCACCAGTTCGCCGCGCCGCCACTCGACGAACTTGAACGGACCGGTGCCCACCGGCTTGTTGGCGCTCTCGTGATTGCGGATGTCGCCGCTGCCGAAGATGTGCTTCGGCAGCATCGGCGACTCGAAGCCGGACAGCGCCGCCAGCATATAAGGCGCCGGGTTCGCGAGCCGGAAGACAGCGGTTTGTGGATCGGGTGTCTCGACCGCGGTCACTTCCTTGAAGGTGTTGGTGCCGCGCGGATGGACCTTCTTCAGCACCTCCATGATCGTGAACTGGACGTCGGCGCTGGAGAACGGCTTGCCGTCGTGGAAGGTGACGCCACTGCGCAGCTTGAAGGTGATGCTCTTGCCGTCCGGCGCGACTGTCCAGGATTCAGCCAGACTTGGCTGCGGCTTCATGTCGAAGCCGTATTCGAACAGGCCGTCGTAGATCTTGGCCGTCACCTGGCCGATCGGGCCGGAGGTGCTGAGGTAGGACGCGAGGGTGGGGGGTTCGGGCTGTGTGATCTGAACCAGCGTGCCGCCGCGCGTTTGCGCGAGTGCACACTGCGGGGCCGCGTAGAGCGCGGCCGCCATGAAGACAGCAGCAAGGGTGCGACCGAACATCGTCGGTGTAGTCATGACGCTTTTCCCAAGTGAAGTAAGGATTGGATTGTCCGGTCTGAGACTCGTCTTGCAACAGCATACTGCCACTGCGTTCGGGCACTGGCGAGGCGACCCGATGACCCGATGACCCGATGACCCGCGAGTGTGGCAGATTTTCTCCCGCTCACTCGCGAGCCGTCAGGAATGCCCATGGCGCGTTTGCCGGTCTTCTTGATTCTCGCGTTCGGCGCCATCGGATGTCGCGTTTCGGCTACCTGCGCCCGCCGCTGCCGGCTGACGGCTCGCTGCAGGCGCAGGCCGACACCCGGACCGTGTCAGCGCGCTGGTGCTGGTGGTGCCGATCGCCTACCGGCCGCGCGCACCGGCAGGACGTCGTATCCGGAAGCAGCCTTGCCGCAACACGAGCAGTGCGCCTTCGAACCGCGGCGGGGTCGCACGTCGACCTTGATGACTGGCGCGGGTCCTGGCACGTCGATCCCGCAGACATCTCCGTGGGCCGACAGATCGTTGAAGTGCTCACGCCGTTCCTGCTGCACCTGCTGGATCAGGGCCTGGCCAAGGCAACCATGCGCCGTCATCGCGACAACTTCTGGACGCTCGGCGGTGAACTCATCCGCTGCCGCTACGACGCCGAAGAGCTGGCTGGCAAAGACTTTAAAGACGCCTTGCAAAATCTCGTCGAAGGCGATAGCGGGCCACTGATTTGGCCGCGCATCACAGAGCCGGAACAGGACGCGCTGGATGCCACCTGTCGCAAGCTCAATCGCTTCTGGCGCGAATCGGCTGCAGGCAAGCGATCCGCCTGACGGAACAACCGATCGACGCGGTGGGCAACTCGTCTCGAAAGCTCAGATCGACCGGAAACCACCCACAGATTGTCCGGACGAACCTGCCCAGCACGGCATCGTTACTCGTGGACGACCTATCGATAGACCTCGCGCCTGCTGCCCACGCGCAACACGCGTACGACGATGCGCCGGTCCTGGATGTCGCAGACGATGCGCCAGTCGCCGACGCGGTACTTCCAGTAATTGCCCAGCGCGGCGCCGGACAACGCCTCGCCGAGTTCGCGCGGATTCTTCATCGGCGCCAGGCGCTCACGCAGAAAGTCGATGATGCGGCGCTGGACCTGCTTGTCCAGCTTCTTCAGGTCCCTGACGGCATCGGGATCGAACTCAACCGCCCAAGCCAAGCTTGCGCTCCACGTCGTCCAGCGGGATGGTCTTGCGGTTCTTGCGCACCCGCGCCTCGGCAAGGTAGTAGTCCTCCAGGTCGTCAATAAACTCGAGGATGGCTTCGCGGGCCAGCGTGGTCTTGGTGCGCCCGGTCTCTTCGGCCAGCGCGTTCAGACGGTCTTCAATGGGCTGAGGAAGGCGGATGGCAAGCATGGGGAACCTCTGATATACGTGTATAGCGGATTATACTGGTGGGCTACCGTCTGCGCATCCCCGGCGCGAACGTCGATTTCGATTTCCAGTGTCCACGCGTAGCAATACTTGCCAGACTCTATCCCCCACAAGCCGATGACCCCCGAGCCGCCGTGAAGCGTTTGCAGTGCAGGCAGGACAGCGTGGC
>JAYVOV010000260.1:0-1940 GCA_043757735.1 Burkholderiaceae bacterium | reverse complement strand
CGAGCACTACGATCTCTATCTGCGCTACCAGTCATCGCGTCACTCGGGCGGTGGCATGGATCACGACAGCCGCGAGCAGTACGCGCAGTTTCTGCTGCAGAGCAAAGTGAACACGAGGCTGGTCGAGTTCCGGGAAGCCGACGGCCGGCTGCGCATGGTTTCGATCATCGACATCCTCAACGATGGACTGTCGTCCGTCTACACCTACTTCGACCCGGACCTGCCGCGCACCAGCTACGGCACCTTCAATATCTGCTGGCAGATCGAACAGTGTCGACTGCTGGGGTTGGCCTACTTGTATCTCGGCTACTGGATAGCGCAAAGCCCCAAGATGGCCTACAAGGCCGACTATCAGCCACTGGAATACCTGCGTCAGGGCCACTGGGAGCAAGGCGCGCCCGACGAAGATTTCCCCGCTGACCTCACTGGCTGATCACTGATGGATCTGTACCCTTTCGCCAAGCCGCTGCTGTTCGCGATCGACCCCGAGCGCGCCCATGAGATCACGCTCGGCCAGATCGACCGGGCGGCCGCCTGCGGCGCGATCCGACTGCTGTTGGGCGCGCCGGTCAACGATCCGGTCGAGTTGCTGGGACTGCCCTTCGCAAACCGCATCGGCCTGGCGGCCGGGCTGGACAAGAACGGCGCGCACATCTTGGCACTGCAGGCGATGGGCTTCGGGTTCATCGAAGTCGGCACGGTGACGCCGCGCGCGCAGCCGGGCAATCCCAAGCCTCGCATGTTCCGGCTGCCCGAGCGGCGCGCCCTGATCAACCGCCTGGGCTTCAACAACGGCGGGGTCGATGCGTTCGTCGCCAACGTCAAGCGTGCCAATTTCCGGGGTGTGCTCGGTCTGAACATCGGCAAGAACGCCGACACGCCAATCGAAAACGCGCTGGACGACTATCGCCTGTGCTTGCAGCGGGTGTATCCCTACGCCAGTTATGTCACCGTCAACATCTCGTCGCCGAACACGCGGAACCTGCGTCAACTGCAAGGTGGCGACAACCTCGATCGAATGCTGGCGGGCCTCGCGCAGACCCGCGAACTGCTGACCGCCGAACACCGCAAGCGGGTTCCGATGGCGCTCAAAATCGCGCCCGATCTCGACGAATCGCAGATCGACGTCATCGCCGCGGCACTGCAGCGGCACGGCATCGATGCCGTGATCGCGACCAACACCACGCTGTCGCGCGAGGCGGTCGTCGGCCTGGCACAGGCTCAGGAATCGGGTGGTCTGTCAGGCGCGCCCGTCTTCGAAGCATCCAATCGGGTGATCGCGGCATTGCGCGCACGCCTGCCCGAGCCGTATCCCATCATCGGCGTGGGCGGCGTGATGTCCGGCGCCGATGCCTGCATCAAGATCGATGCCGGGGCCTCGCTGGTGCAGATCTACACCGGGCTCATCTATCGCGGCCCGGCGCTGATCAGCGAATGCGCCGGCGCACTCGCGCGCCAGGCGGCTCGCGCCTGAGCGCTCTGGCCGGCCATGGCTGCCGCCATCCGCTATCACCACAATGTCTATGTCGTCGAACTGCACAAGGACGTGCTCTACGAGGCCCGCTTCGTGCGCGCAAACCCGCGCTTCGACCGCTTCCTGCCCTGTGCATACGTCGGCGCAACCGGCCTGACGCCGGAGCAGCGCCTCGCGAATCATCGGGCGGGCAGGCAGGCCAACCGGTATGTCAAGCGATTCGGATTGCGGCTGATGCCGGAGGTCTATGCGGTGTTCAATCCAATGCCCTACCGTGCCGCGCTGCAGATGGAGCTGGAACTGGCGCAGGAACTGCGCGACAAGGGCTGGGCCGTCTGGCAGGGCTGATTCGTGCTGACGTAAGATGGGTGCTCCCCGCCAGCCAGCGCGAACGCGAACGCCGACATGCCACTGACATCCGCTGAAGAATCCCTGCTTGCGCGTGCCGCCATCCTGGCCCGCGAAA
>JAYVOV010000259.1:0-1941 GCA_043757735.1 Burkholderiaceae bacterium | reverse complement strand
TGCCGGCCACGATCTTTTCGCTGAGCGCGGCGATCCGGTCGTAGCGATCGAGTTCGACGCCGATCAGCGAGATTGCCCGGCTGCCTTCGCCACGCTGCGCCAGTGCCGCACCGGCCGCCATCGGCGAGACCGCGACGATGCCGCGGGTCTGCTCGAGCATCGGGACGAGGGGCGGCCAGTTGTCGATCGAGCGCGTGCGCTGAGCGCGCGGCTGCTCGGTGAGCATCGCGGTGTCGCCGGCGCGCACAGCGGGCAGGCGGGCGGCCAGCGGCGTGTCCTTTACCGGCCTGATCGAGATGTGCGGCTGCACGCCGAGGGTGCGACGAATGGTGTTTTCCTGCAGTCCGTTGACCAGCGCGGTGATGTAGGTCACCACCGACACGCCGAAAGCGACGCCGACCACCACCAGTACCGTCTGGAAGCGGCCTTCGGCGAGAAAGCGGATGGCTATCCGCCAGGCGAAGCCCATGGCAGGACCGCCTCAGCGCTGTTCGAGCACGCGTACGCGCGCGCCAGGCGCCGTGCGAAGCGGTTCGGCGAGCACGAGTGCACCCGCCTTCAGACCCTCGATGATCTCGACCCGATCGAGGGTGCGCAGTCCCACTTTGACCCTCTGGTCGACGGCTCGGCCATCGGCAATCACCCGCACCTTGGCATCGATGCCGCTGCCCAGAACCGCGGCCGCCGGCAAGGTCAGGGCACGCTCCTTGCGCCCCACCTGCACCTGCAGCGACAGCGTCATGTCCTCGCGCAGAAACGCCGGCGGCGCGGCCATGACGAACTTCACCTCGACCGTGCCTCGCTGCGCGTCGACGCCGGGTGCGATCGATGCGATCGTCGCCTCGAAGGGCTGCGAGGCGAAGGCATCGGCCACCACGCGTGCCTGCTGGCCGCGTGCGAGCAGGTTCAGGAACTTTTCGTCGGCTTGTCCGATCAGCAGGGTGGAGCCATCGACTGCGTACTGGAAAAGCGCCTTGCCGGGCTGCACGATCTGCCCCGGGTCGACGCTGCGCAACACAACCCGACCGTCGGCGGGCGCCACGATGCGGGTCTGCTGCAGTCGTGCCCGCGCCAGATCCGCGGCAGCCTGCGCCTCGCTTACCCGCAGGCGAGCCTGGACGGCTTCGTTGCCGGCGCCTGCATTGACCTTGACACTGGCACGCGCCGCGTCGTTCTGGGCTTGCGCGACCTGCACAGCGCGTTCGGTTTCATCGACCCGAGCCTGTGCGATGAACCCGCGGGTGAACAGTTCACGGGTGCGTTTGGCGTCCAGGCTTGCAGCTTCCAGGTTCGCAGCCGCCTGCGCGAGGGCGGCCTGACTGGTCGGCAGGGCGAGGTCACGCTGCCCATCGACACGTGCCCGGGCCAATTGCAGACTGGCCTGGGTCTGGTCGAACTGCGCCTGCAGTTCTTCGGTGTCCAGACGGGCCAGGAGCTGGCCGGTGGCTGCGCGGTCGCCCTCGCGTACCAGCACTTCGGCGATCCGGCCGGTAATGGTGGCCCCGAGTTCAACCCGGACCAGCGAGGCGACGCGGCCGGAGAAGACCACCGCCTGCGCCAGAGGCGATTCAGTGGCGGCCACTGTCGTCTGGGCCGCAGGCCGGGTAAAGAACCAGCCGGCGGCGGCGATCGCCACGCCGGCGAGGCCGGCGAATAACCAGATCCTGGGTTTCATGTCGGCATTGTATCGGGCGCCCGAATGTTGTTTCATAGTTGCGAAACATCTGTGACGTTGTGTAGTAGACTCAACAAATGTCATGGCAACTCCTGATTCTGTCGATGCCGAACGCACATGCCACTGCGCGCATGCGGGCCTGGCGTTCGCTGAAGTCCTGCGGCGCTGCTGTTATCCGTGACGGCGTCTACGCGTTGCCCGATACCCCCGGTCAGCAGGCGGTGCTGGCGGCCATCGCCAAAGAAATGCAGGCCAGTGGCGGCACC
>JAYVOV010000258.1:0-1942 GCA_043757735.1 Burkholderiaceae bacterium | reverse complement strand
CGAAGCGGACGAAACGGTCGGCGACCGTGGGCGTGGCCTTGAAGTAGCTGCTCGCGTAGATGTCGTAGTCGACCTTGTCGGCCCGTTCCTTCACGCCTTCGATGCGCCAGTCGATGGCGCAGTTCTCGGTCGCGGGGATGAACCACGGGTCGACCTTGGTGAGCACCGCGGCGGGCGGCGGACGGCGGCGGCGGACTTTGAGCGTGTGCGTCTTCTCGACTGGCAGAGCGACGGGCGGGACCCAGGTCTTCGGGACATGAAGCGACTGGGTGGTGCCCAGGTCCGGGTCGATCAGCGACTTCTCCGGCGCAGCCTCGTCGACTTTGCTGCAACCGACGAGTTCGATCAGCGCGCGGTTGACCTCATGCGGGTCGGTCGTCCCCCAGTTGTACAGTGCCAGCCGCTGCCAGGTGGTGCCAGGCTCGCAGTGCTGAGATGCCGCGAGGGACTCGAGGGTGTCGCCTTTGACCGGAGTGATCTTGTTCGCATCAGTCTGTTCAATCGCAACCTTGTACATGAAATGGCAGTGCGTCGCAGGGGAGGGCGAAGTCTAGCGTCGTGGCGTCGACTCGTCGAGTGCCATGGGGCCCGCGCGTGACCTTTGGCTACGGACGACCGGTTCGCCTGCTTTCGGACGCGGCGGGACCTTCATTCGCCACGCCACCAGCATCAGCAGCAGGTAGATGATGGCGGACGCGTAGTTGATCTCGGTGGCGGCCAGCGTGTATGCCTGCTGATCGATCATTCGGCTGATCGTCGAATACTGCTGGTCCACCACCAGCCCGGCGGCCTGCAGACTGCCCTGCGCCTGCAGAATGGCCGCACTTTGCGCCGGTAAGTTTTCGACCAGATGCGCGCGGTGCATGGTTGCCCGGCTTTCCCACAGGCTGACGCAGGTCGCGGCACCGACGGCGCCCATCAGCAGCCGCACGAAACTCGCAAGACCCACTGCGCCAGGCGTCCGACCGGCATTCAGGCCCTGGTACATCGTGGCCTGCAGCGGAATGAAGAAGAAGGAGCTCGAAGCGCCCTGCACGAACGAGGCCAGCATGACGGTGGCCATTTCGGTCTGAGGCGTGAAGCCGGAGCGGATCCAGAAAGCGAGCGCGTAGGAGCCCAGCCCCAGCACGATGAGAATGCGGGCGTCGTGGCGGTGCAGATTGCGCCCGACCCAGGGCGTCAGAATGATCGACAGAATGCCCACCGGCGCCACCGTTGCCCCCGACAGCATGGCCGTGTAGCCCATGTGCTGCTGGAGCCAGAGCGGCATCAGCACCGCGTTGGCCATGAACAAGCCAAAGCCCCCGGCCAGGACGACCGTGCCCAGCGCATAGTTGTAGTTGGCAAAGAGCCGCAGGTCGATGACGGGATGTTCGTCGGTCAGCTCCCAGCACAGGAACAGGACCAGAGCGACGCCCGCCGACACCGCCAGGGCGACGATTTCCCACGAATCGAACCAGTCGAGTTCACGACCCAGGCCGATCATCATCTGCAGCGACCCGACCCAGACGGCAAGCAGGCCGAGTCCGACGACATCGACCCGTACCAGCTTGGGCTGGATCTCGCGGTTCCGATAGACGATCCAAACCAGGGCCGCAACCGTGAGGCCGATCGGTGCGTTGACGAAAAACACCCATCGCCATGACAGGGTATCGGTCAGCCAGCCGCCCAGCACCGGGCCGATCACCGGGGCGACCATCACCGTGACCGACGAGGCGGCAAGCGCTGTGCCAGCCTTGGTTATCGGATAACTGCCCAGCAGCAGTGTCTGCGACAACGGGATGATCGGTCCCACGCACAGTCCCTGCAGCACGCGCAGGATAATCAGTGCTTCGATGTTCGGCGCCAGCCCGCACAAAAAAGACGAGATCACGAACATCAGCACCAGCGTGACCAGCAGCCGGACCTGTCCGAAGCGTTGCGACAGCCAGCCTGCCAGTGG
>JAYVOV010000257.1:0-7091 GCA_043757735.1 Burkholderiaceae bacterium | reverse complement strand
TCTTCTCGGCAGTGCAATGGTGGCAGCTCGGCAGCGCAGCCCTCTGGTCGGCCCCGATGGTCCTCGTGATCGGCGGGCTGATCTGGGCGCAGGGCGTGCAACGCCGGCGCGACGCGCTCGCCGCCGCCGAGAGCTCCGCCTACTGGGGCTCTCTGCTGTCTGAAGTTGCCCCGATCTGGCAGCATCATCTGAGTGCCGTCAGCCGCCAGGCATCCGAGGCGACGGAGCAGCTTCTGGGGCGCCTCAACGGCGTGATCGATGCGCTGGACCAGGCGGGATTGCGGCGCGGCGCGGGCAGCGCAAACACCAGCTCTGATTCAGCCGGTCTGCTGGCGCAGTGCGGGGCGGAGCTCGATCCGCTCACTCAGGTGCTCAAGCACATCATCGAGAGCAAGGCGTCTTTGCTGGATGGTGTGAAGCTGCTCGCGTCGAGTACTTCCGAGTTGCGGGTCATGGCCGATGAGGTCGGCAAGATCGCCTGGCAGACCAATCTGCTGGCGCTCAACGCTGCGATCGAAGCGGCCCGGGCCGGACAGCACGGCCGAGGTTTTGCTGTGGTCGCGGCCGAAGTGAGAGCCCTGTCGACCCGTTCAGCCGATTCCGCCAAGCAGATTCTCACAGGGATCGATCGGGTGCTGTGCGGTGTGCAGTCGACCCTGCAGTCGGCTGAACAGGTCAGCGTCCAGGATCGCAGTTCCGTGCAGAGTTCGGAGCAGTGCATCGGCCATGTGATGGGCAAGATTCACGGCGCGGTCGAGACCCTGCACAACGAGTCTGAGGTCCTGCGTGCGCGGGGCTCAGAGATCCAGGGAGACATCACCTCAATGCTGGTTTCCTTTCAGTTTCAGGATCGGGTGAACCAGGTCCTGGGGGTGGTCGCAGAGGACATCAAGCGGCTGGAACAGCTGGCGCGCGAAAACGCGCCGGTGCATGCCCGGCCGCCGGCCGCACAGTGGATCGAACAGCTGCGTGGCACCTACACGATGAGCGACGAGGACCACGCCCATGGGGGCACCGCCGCACCGGCCAAGTCCGCGCCCGCTCTGACGTTTTTCTAAGGGAGAAGCCCGTTGGCCAAGACCATATTAATCGTCGATGATTCTGCCAGTTTCAGGCAGGTCGTCGCGATCACGCTCAAGTCAGCGGGTTACGAGGTGATCGAAGGCTCCGATGGCAACGACGCGCTGGAAAAGATCGCCGGCAAGCGGGTGCACCTGATCATCAGCGACGTGAACATGCCGGGCATGGATGGCTTCACTTTCCTGAAGGCGGTGAAGGCCAGCCCGGTGCACAAGTACACGCCAGTGATCATGCTGACCACCGAAACCAGCGCCGCCAAGATGGCCGCCGGCAAAGAGGCGGGCGCCAAGGCCTGGATGACCAAACCGTTCCAGCCGCCGCAGATACTTGCCGCGGTCTCGCAGCTGGTGCCGAAATGAACAAGCCCCTGCAGCCCGACAACTTCGCACCGGTGATCGATGGTGCGGGCCCCGTCCCGGCAAGCGCGGGATGTGCCTTGCGGCTCGGCGAAGAGCTGATGATCTATCAGGTCGCTGAAACCTGGGCGCTGATCGACAGCCTGATCCGCCAGGTACCGGCGTCGGGTGAAATCGAAGCATTGCGCATCGACTGTGCCGAGTTGCGCGAGATCGACGGCGCCGGCTTTCAGCTGCTGCTGCTGGCGGCGCGACACCGTGCAGCGGCCGGGTCGGCGCTTCGGCTTGTTTCTTTGAACGACCGGCTGCGTGCGCAGCTGACGGGTCTGGACCCTGCCGGTGAATTCCAGTTCGAAATCGCGGAGGCCGCATGAGCGCTATCAATCTGGACGCTGCCCTGGTGACGTTCTTCGAAGAGGCACGCGACATGCTCGCGCAGCTCGAGCAGAGCGTTCTGGAGCTCGAAGACAAGCCCAACGACATTGAAGAGCTCAATGCCCTGTTTCGCACCGCCCATACCATCAAGGGTTCGGCCGGCCTGTTTGGTCTGGATGCGGTGGTGGGCTTCACGCATCATGTCGAGACGGTGCTCGACGAACTGCGCAATGGCGCGATCGAACTCGATCTGACGCTGAGTTCGCTGCTATTTAGCTGCCGCGATCACATCGCGGTGCTGCTCGATCTCGCCCGTTCCGGGAGCCCGCTGTCGCACGATGATCAGGCGCGCGAGAATGCGCTGCTGAGCCAATTGCACGGCGTGTCGACTGCAGGCGGCGATGCCGCGCCCGCAGCAGCATCGGGGACGCAGCTTGCGATTGCGTCGGGTTCGAAGGAGTCGAGCGTTTCGAACGAGTGGCGCATTCATGCCCGGTTCGGCCCGAACACATTCAGAGACGGCTTCGATCCCCTCTCGATCATTGCCTATCTGTCGACGCTCGGCAACGTGATCGAGATCGTGCCCGTCTTGCCTGACTCGATCGAGTTCACAACGCTCGATCCAGAAACCTGTCATCTGTCGTTCTTGATCCTGCTCGCGAGCGAGGCCGGCGAAGCGGCGATCGCAGGCGCATTCCAGTTCGTTCGCGAAGACTGCGAACTCTCGATCGAGCGTACGCCCGCGGTGCCCTCGAAACAGGGTGCAGGGTCTGACCAGCGCATGCCCGAGGTCGAACAGCTGGGCGAAATGCTGCTCAGCCAGGGGGCGGTGACTCAAGAAGACATTCAAACGGCCTTGCATGTGCAGCGCACGACGAACAAAGGCATGCGTCTGGGCGAGATTCTGGTCGCTGGCAAGGCGGTCTCGCGGCCGGTCGTCGATGCCGCGCTCGCGACGCAGGCCAAACAGCGCGATGAACAGCGCATGGTCAGGATTCCCGCCGAGAAGCTCGACCAGCTGATCAACCTGGTCGGTGAACTGGTGATCGCCGGCGCTGGTGTGCATTCGCTGGCGCAAGAGCACAAGATCGCGGCACTGGTCAAGAGCACGAAGAAGGTCAACAGCCTGGTCGAAGAGGTACGCAATGGCGCGCTGTCGATGCGCATGGTGCAGATCGGCGAGACCTTCAGCCGCTTTCGCAGAGTCGTACGCGACGTGTGCGGCGATCTGGGCAAGAGCGTGGAGCTGGAGCTTATCGGGACTGAATCCGAACTGGACAAATCGGTGGTCGACAAGATCGTCGATCCCCTGATGCACATCGTGCGCAATGCGCTCGATCACGGCATCGAGATGCCGGCCGATCGGATCGCTGCCGGCAAGCCGCCGGGCGGCAGGCTGGTGATGTCAGCCTTCCATGACAGTGGTCAGGTCGTGATTCAGATCAGTGACGACGGCCGCGGTCTGGCCCGGGAGAGAATCCTGGCCAAGGCGATCGAGCGGGGCATCGCGTCGCCAGGCGCCGTGCTCTCTGACAAGGAGATCTTCGCGCTGGTTTTTGCGCCCGGATTTTCAACCGCAGAGGCGGTGACGAACCTGTCCGGCCGGGGTGTCGGCATGGATGTGGTCAAGCGCAATATCGAGGGCCTGCGCGGCACGGTCGGTCTGCAGAGCGAGCCCGGCAAAGGGACGACGGTCGAGATCCGGCTGCCGCTCACCCTGGCGATCATCGACGGCTTTCTGGTGCGGGTCGGCCGCAGTCATCTCATTTTGCCGCTCGATGTGGTGGCCGAGTGCATCAATACCGACGCGCTCGAGCCGCCCGCCGATGGCGCGAGCACCGCCGTCATGCCGCTGCGTGGCAGCGTTCTTCCGGTGGTGCATCTGCGTCAGCTGTTCAATCTGAGCGGCCCGCAAGGCACCCGCAAGAGCATTGTCGTGGTTCGCAGCGGCGGGCGGCAGACAGGCATCGTGGTCGATGCGCTGGCCGGTGAATATCAGACGGTCATCAAACCCCTGGGCCGCATGTTTCGGCACCTGAAGGGTATTTCCGGTTCAACCATCCTGGGCTCAGGCGAAGTCGCCCTGATCCTGGACATTGCGGCCCTGGTCGCTCTGGCGGCTGATGGCTGCGACCGGCAGAAGCGCACGGTGCCCCTGCCGGTCGCAGCCTGATGTCAACGCACGTTTTTGTTCTGTTGGAGAACTTCATGTCAAAAACAAGTTTGAGCATTCGCAGCCGTGCGCTCCTGGCCGCTGCTGTGGTTGGCGGTGCGAGTCTCGCGCCACACTTCCTGGGCGCCACCGGGCCCGCTGCGATGGCCGTCGTGGCGGTCTGCATACTGGCCGCACTGGCGGCGTGCGGCTGGCTGGTCAGGGGCGTCAACCAGGTGCTCCTGCAGGTAGCCGAACAGGCTGCCGCCGTGGCACAAGGACGTGTTGAAGGCGGGGTTGTCTATGCAGCCGACGACGCATTAGGCCGCATTTCTAAGTCGGTTGCCGACGTCGCCGGCAGTATCGTCGCGCTGCAGTCGCAGCAGACCGCGATGAGCCTTCGTCACGCCGACGGCTGGATCGACGATTTCATGCCGGCGCAGTCCAACCAGGGCGCCTTCGCAGCCATCGCCACAGGCATCAACGAACTGGTGGCTTCGCACATCGCGGTCAAGATGAAGATCGTCGAGGTGGTGACGGCTTATGCCAGCGGCAGACTCGATGTGCAGATGGACCGGCTGCCCGGCAAGAAGGCGCAGATCACCGAGGCCCTCGACCGGGTGCAGGCAAACATGCAGGCGGCCGCCGACGAGAGGGTGATCAACCTGCGGGTGCGCAATGCGCTCGACAAGTGTTCGACGAACGTGATGATCGCCAACGTCGCCAATGAGATCGCCTACATGAATGACACCGTCGCCGAGATGATGGTGCGCAACGAGGCCGAGCTGCGCAAAACTTTGCCGCAGTTCGATGCCCGCCGGCTGATCGGTCAGAACATTGATATCTTCGACAAAAACCCTGCGCATCAGCGCGGCATGCTCAGTGCGCTGCGCACGACTTACCGCACCCAGATCAAGGTTGGCGAACTGACCTTCGGTTTGATCGCCAGCCCGATTGTCAGCGACAAGGGCGAGCGCATGGGCACGGTGGTCGAGTGGAGCGACCGGACCGCCGAAGTGGCGGGTGAACACGAAGTTGCCAGCGTCGTCGACGGCGCGGTCCTCGGTGATTTTTCGCTGCGGGTCAGGGAAGAAGGCAAGCAGGGCTTCTTCTCCGCCCTGGCCAAAGGCGTGAACAAGCTGATGAGCACCAGTGAGGTCGGCTTGAACGAGGTGGTCCGAGTGCTGAGCGCGCTGTCGCGGGGCGACTTGAGCCAGCGCATCGACGGCGACTATTCGGGCACCTTCGGGCGTCTGCGTGACGACGCCAACACCACCGGCGAGAAGCTGAGCGAGATCATCGGCGAAGTGCGCAGTGCCGCCGATGCCCTGACCGGTGCCTCGGAGCAGGTGAGTGCCACTGCGCAATCGTTGTCGCAGGGGGCGTCTGAACAGGCGGCTGGAGTCGAGGAGACGTCGGCCTCGGTCGAACAGATGTCGGGGTCGATCACCCAGAACACCGAGAACGCCATGGTCACCGACGGCATGGCCTCGAAGGCTGCCCAGGAGGCCGCGCAGGGGGCCGATGCGGTGATCAAGACGGTGGAGGCGATGAAGCTGATCGGCGCAAAGATCGGCATCGTCGACGACATTGCCTACCAGACCAATCTGCTGGCCTTGAATGCGGCGATTGAAGCCGCTCGGGCCGGCGAGCACGGCAAAGGATTCGCTGTGGTTGCTGCCGAGGTTCGTAATCTGGCCGAGCGCAGCCAGGTGGCGGCACAGGAAATCGGGCAGCTGGCCGGCTCCAGCATCACGGTGGCCGAGCGGGCGGGCAAGCTGCTCGAAGAAATGGTGCCGTCAATTCGGAAAACCTCTGAACTCGTTCAGGAAATCACCGCCTCGTCCAAGGAGCAGGCGACCGGGGTGTCGCAGATCAACGCGGCGATGGGCCAGCTCAACCAGACGACTCAGCAAAACGCATCCGCATCCGAACAGCTCGCGGCCACCGCGGAAGAAATGTCCGGGCAGGCCGAACAGCTGCAGCAGCTGATGAACTTCTTCAAACTTGAAAGCTCAGGCTCAGGCTCAGGCTCAGGCTCAGGCTCAGGCTCAGGCGGCGCTCGCCGCGCACCGGAACGCAAGAGCGCGTCCAAGCCGGCTGCAAAAGCTGCGGGCAAACGGGCGGCGAGCGCGACGGCTGATGCCGACGAATCCAACTATTCGCGCTATTGAGAGGTGGCGAGATCATGCAACAGCATCCGGCTCAACCGGCTCGACCGGCCCCTGCTTCCACCGTTGGTGTTGGCAATGCTACCCAGGTCAGTCAATACCTGACCTTCAGCCTGGGCGAAGATCTGTTCGCCGTTGGCATCCTGGCGATCAAGGAAATCATTCAGTACGGCCAGATCACCGATGTTCCCCTGATGCCCACCTATATCCGCGGTGTGATCAATCTGCGGGGCGCGGTGGTGCCGGTCATCGATCTGAGCGCCCGGTTGGGCAAAGGATCGATGAACGTGGGCCGACGGACCTGCATCGTCATCATCGAAGTGGAGGCCAGCGACGAGCGCCAGGTCATTGGTCTGATGGTCGACTCGGTGTCGGCGGTGCTCAACATACCGGCCGCTGAAGTCGAGCCGGTGCCGTCCTTCGGTGTCGGCATCCGCGTCGAATTCATTCAAGGCATGGCGCGGCTGAAGCATCGCTTCGTGATCATTCTCGATGTGCTGCGAACCTTCGAGCTGCGTGAACTGGCAGGTGCCGACTGGGCCGCTCATGGCGCTGCCGCGGCGGATGTGTCGGGCGAAGCGTTGTCGGTCGATGCGGCCAGGGCGCCACACTGAGTTGCCCGGTACTTATGCGAAGGGAATCGATTCGTGCTGAATGCCCATGCGTTGACGATGAGCGAACAGGAGTACGCGCAGGTGCGCGATCTCCTCTATAACAAGGCCGGCATAGCGCTCGGGCCCAGCAAGCAGTCGCTGGTCTCCGGCCGGCTTTTCAAGCGCCTCGATGCGCTGCAGTTGTCCAGTTACGGTGAATACTTTTCGAGCCTGGCGGCCAATGTAATACCCGGTGAACTGCAGACGGCGATCGATCTGCTGACCACCAACGAAACCTACTTCTACCGCGAGCCGGCGCATTTCACGCAGTTGCAAGCACTGGCGCGTCAGGCCATGCAGCGGC
>JAYVOV010000256.1:0-1950 GCA_043757735.1 Burkholderiaceae bacterium | reverse complement strand
ATATCGACATGCAGGGCGTGGTCAATGCAGTGCTGCTGCTGCGCCGCAGTCTGTCGCGGCACTATTGGGTGGCCACCATCGATCCGCAGGTGCCTTTTCAGGGGATCGTCGAGAGCACCACGCTGATGGACCGGCGCGAGACCGGCGGTCTGCACCTGATCTACCTGATGAACTATCTTCACCGCAGCGACCCGGCTTTCGCTCGCGCCGATCGGGCGATACTGGACGACTATCTGGCCGGTCTGCGGCGTCTGTTCCCCGATCTGACCAATGACGATATCGTCGAGGCAAAGGTGTTTCGAAGTCCCTTCGTCGAACCCCTGTACACGCTGGGGTTTGAGCGGCGAAAGCCGCCGGTGGCGCTGCACCCGGGCCGTGTCTACCTGGCAACCACCGCCCAGGTCTACCCGGAAGTCACCTCTTGGAATGGCTCGGCCGGACTGGCCAGGAAAGTGGTGGACCAGATGATGGACGACGTATGACCAGGGCAGGGCAATGAGGATGCAGAACCGTTGGATGGTCGCCGGTCTGGCAGTTGGCCTGGTGTTTCTGTGGCTGGCGCTGAAGGAAGCCGATCTGGGCGCGTCCTGGCAGGTGCTTCGGCAGTTTCATCCCGGCTGGACTCAGGCGGTGTTGCTCGCCGGCTGTGTGTTCATAGCGATCAAGTCCTGGCGGTGGTCGATCATCTTGCGCCCGCTGTGCGCGGTGCGCCAGGCAGTCGTGCTGCGCACCGTGTTCGTCGGCACCGCCGCCAACCTGGTGGTGCCGCATTCCGGTGAAATCCTGCGCGCCACCCTGCTGGGGCGCCATGAAAGCGTTCCTGCCAGTGCGGTTCTTACCACCATCGCGATCGAACGCATTCTCGATTTCATGGCGCTGGTGATCCTGGCCGGCGTGGCGCTGATGCTCGATGCCCGCGTGTCGCCCCTGCTTTGGTCGGCTGGTCTGTTCAGTCTGGCGATGGTGCTGGCGGGGCTGGTGGTGGTGTTTGCCGTCATGCGCCCGCAGCCGCTGCTGCAGCGCTGGAGTCATGCCCTGCTCGGCCTGCTGCCACTGCGCCCACGCGACTGGCTGATCCATCAGATCCGCCGTGGGGTGGCGGGCCTGGCCTCGCTTGAAAACCCGCTCACCGTGCTCAAGCTGGTGCTGCTGTCCGTGCTTCAATGGATCTGCATCGTCGTCACCGTTGCCGCCAGCGCCCAGGCGGTGGGGGTGACTCTGCCGGTGTCCGGCGCAATCGCCGTGTTCGTGCTGACGGTGATCGGGCTCACCCTGCCGTCCTCGCCTGCGCAGCTCGGCACCACCCAGCTGGCGTTCGTGGCAGGCATGGAACTGGTGGGTGCGAGCGGTGCCAGCGGCATGGCCGCCTCGATCGTCTATACCTGCTTCGTGAATGTCGCGATGATGATCATCGGCGGTGTCTGCTGGGTGCGCTTCAGCTGGGCACGGCTGAAGTCTGTCTAGCGCTGCCAGGGCGGCGCACCACCCGGCAGTCCTGAGCGTGCCCGCGCAAGCGTTTCGCTCGACACTCGCCCCTGTCGGTGCAGGCTGTGCAGCGTGGCGTGGACGATAGACGCGGCATCGACTTCGAAGAACTCGCGCAGCGCGGCGCGGGTGTCGCTGCGCCCGAAGCCGTCGGTGCCCAGTGTCACGTAGGGGCGACCCGCAGGGACAAAGGCGCGGACGCTCTCGGGTACCGCACGGACGTAGTCGCTGACGGCGACGATGGGCGCGGTGAGCAGCGTCGCCGCCGCGGCGCTGCTGGAGCGGTCGCCAATACCACCGCCACCCCTGTCGCCGCCCCCGCTCAGCAGCCGGGTTACATGGGCGGGGTGTTCTTCCCCGTCCAGACGGGCCCGGCGCTCGCAGGCCATGCCGTCGCGCGCCAGCTCGCTCCAGCTTGTCACGCTGAAGACCTCCGCGGCCACGCCGTAGTCGTGTGCCAGGGTC
>JAYVOV010000255.1:0-1952 GCA_043757735.1 Burkholderiaceae bacterium | reverse complement strand
CGAACATGCTGCGCTCGCGCAGCAGACCGAGGGAATCGTAGACGTCCAGATAACTGCGCGCCGCCGGAAAGAGTTCGGCCACCCAGGCGATTTCATCGCGGTTCTCGGCCACATGGGTCTGCACCCAGGTGCCGGGAAACGCCCGGGCGAGCTCGGCCGCGCCGCGCATCTGCTCTTCTGAACAGCTCGGCGCAAAACGCGGCGTGAGGGCATACCCGAGCCGTTCGCGCCCATGCCAGCGCTCGATCAGCGCCTGCGAGTGGACCAGGCCGCGCCGGGTGTCGTCGCGCACCGACTCCGGGCTGTTGCGATCCATCAGGCACTTGCCTGCCACCATGCGCAAGCCCCGCCGCTGCGACGCGTCGAAGAAGGCTTCAGCACTGGCCGGATGCGATGAGCAGTAGACCATCGCGGTGGTCACGCCGTTGCGCGCGAGCTCATCGAGGAAGACGTCGGCCATTGCGTCGGCGTAGGCCGGATCGGCAAAGCGCGCCTCGTGGGGAAAAGTGTAGTTCTCGAGCCAGGGCAGCAGCCCCTCGGCTGGCGAGCCAATCACGTCGAGCTGCGGAAAATGCACATGGACATCGATGAAGCCCGGCGCCAGCACCTTGCCGCGCCAGTCGGTCCAGGCGAGCTGCGGGAACCGCGCCGCCACCGCATTGAAGTCACCGGCATCGGCAATGCGGCCCTGATCAATCACGAGCAAAGCATCATCGATGCGCTCGAGCTCGTCATCGGCATTGAAGCGCAGCAGCGCGGCGCGATATCCCTGCATCAGGCCCTCGGCAGTTTTCCTTGCACACCCTGAGTGAACCAGTCCATCCGGTTCAGCGCCGCGTCGGCCATGTTGCCGGTCTCGTGCCGAAGCTTGCCCTCATTGTCGAACAGGCGGCCCGAGAACGGGTGGAATTTTCCGGCCACGATCTGCGCCTGCCGCTCGCTCACGCGCTGGCGCAGTGCCGGCGGCACGGCGGGACCAAATTCACCCAGCCTCACCATGCCTTCGCGCATCCCGCCCCACAGCCCGGAGGGCTTCCAGAGACCGCCGATCACAGCCTGTGCGGTGCGGGTGTAGTAGTCGCCCCAGTGGTGGGTCACCGAGGTGAGCTGCGCGCCTGGCGCATACGCGCGCATGTCGCTGTGATATCCGACGCACCAGCGCTGCTGTTCCTGGGCGACGATCGCCACCGCGTTGGAGTCGGTGTGATTGGTCAGCACGTCGGCACCTTGATTGATCAGGGTGCTGGCAGCATCGCGCTCGCGCCCGGGGTCGTACCAGGAATTCACCCACACCACCTTGAGTTCGGCTTTGGGATTGACCGCCCGCATGCCCAGCACGAAGGCATTGATGCCCTGGATGACTTCGGGAATCGGGAACGCGGCGACATAACCGGCAACATGGCTTTTCGTCATTGCGCCCGCGGTCATGCCCGCCAGGTATCGGCCTTCGTAGAACCGCGCGTTGGCAAAGCCCACGTTGGCCGCTGACTTGTAGCCCGAGATGTGCTCGAACACCGTCTTTGGAAACTGCCGCGCCACTTTCAGGGTGGCTTCCATGTAGCCAAAACTGGTGGCGAAGACAAGCCCGCAGCCCTGAGCGGCCAGATCGCGGATCACCCGTTCGGCATCGGCGCCTTCGGCGACGTTTTCGACATAGCGGGTCTTGACCTGGTCACCCAGTGCGCGCTCGAGCTGCAGCCGGCCCTCGTTGTGCTGGGCGGTCCAGCCAACCGGCGCGAGAGGCGTGACGTAGACGAAGCCGACCTGCAGCGGATCGGCGGCACGGGCGCTCGCCAGCAGGCGAGGGGAAATTGCGGCGAGCGCGGCTGCCGATGCGACGAAGTCGCGCCGGGTGAGGTTTTTCGACATGGTTGTCCTCGACATGTCTCCCGAACTGGAATTGCCCGGGCGCTGGGAGGAACGCACGGGCCCGTGATTGTGCCTGAAGCGCG
>JAYVOV010000254.1:0-1953 GCA_043757735.1 Burkholderiaceae bacterium | reverse complement strand
GCGTTGGTGCCGCTGGCGCAGTTAGCCAGCTGCAGTTAGCCGGCCTCTGTCGGTTCGCGTTGTGAGTTCACCCGGCGCCCTCCCGATCCCGCCAGGGGACGAACCCCGCTCCCATCCTGGACACACCATCTGGTGTTCACCACCGAATGCCGGCGAAGCTCAAAAGTGCTTTGCCCTCGGAGAAGACGCATGACCGAAATTGAATTCAAGGCGATCGCAGCCCAGGGCTTCAACCGCATCCCGCTGCTGCTCGAGAGTTTCGCTGACCTCGACACACCGCTGTCGCTCTACCTCAAGCTGGCCCACAAGCCGTACAGCTTTCTGCTCGAATCGGTGGTGGGCGGCGAGCGCTTCGGGCGCTACTCCTTCATTGGCCTGCCCGCCAGCACCCTGCTGCGTTCCACGGCGGATGGCGCCGAGGTGGTCAAGAACGGGCAGGTGATCGAGCGTTATCAGGGCAATCCTCTGGATTTTGTCGACGCCTACCAGAAGCGTTTCAAAGTGGCTGTGCGCCCGGGGCTGCCGCGCTTTTGCGGCGGACTGGCCGGGTATTTCGCCTATGACACGGTCCGCTACATCGAGCCGCGACTGGCGGGCGTGCACAAGCCGGACCCGGTCGGCGTGCCCGACATCTTGCTGCTGCTGACCGAAGAGCTCGCCATCGTCGACAACCTGTCCGGCAAGATCTACCTGATGGTGTATGCCGATCCGGCGGAGCCCGAGGCCTACCAGAAAGCCAATCGACGACTGCGTGATCTGAAGGTGATGCTGCGCAAGCCGGTCGATGTTCCCGAGTCGGGCGGCAGCTGCGAGACTGCTATCGAGCGCGATTTCCCGCGCGATCAGTACCTGGCCGCGGTGCTCACGGCCAAGGAGTACATCGCAGCCGGCGATGTGATGCAGGTGCAGATCGGGCAGGTGCTGCGCAAGCCCTTTCACGACTCGCCGCTCACGCTCTACCGGGCCCTGCGCACCATCAATCCCTCGCCCTACATGTACCTGTACAACTTCGGCGACTTCCATGTGGTGGGCGCCTCACCCGAGATCCTCGTACGCCAGGAACGCCTGCCTGATGGCGACCGCATCACGATCCGGCCGCTCGCCGGCACCCGCCCGCGCGCTGGTACCGCCGATCGTGACGAGGCCGTCGCCGCGGAACTGCTCGCCGACCCCAAAGAGCGCGCCGAACACGTGATGCTGATCGATCTCGCCCGCAACGACATCGGACGCATCGCGCGCACCGGCAGTGTCAAGGTGACCGACCAGATGGCGATCGAAAAGTATTCGCATGTTATGCACATCGTCTCCAACGTCGAGGGCATTCTGAAGCCCGACATGGGACCAATCGATGTTCTGCGCGCCACCTTCCCCGCCGGCACGCTGTCGGGCGCGCCGAAGATCCGCGCCATGGAGATCATCGACGAGCTCGAACCCACCAAGCGCGGCATCTATGGCGGCGCCTGCGGCTATATCTCGTTCCTGGGCGATCTCGATCTGGCGATCGCAATCCGCACCGGCGTGATCAAGGACGGCATGCTCTACGTGCAGGCCGCCGCCGGCGTGGTGGCCGATTCGGTGCCTGAAAGCGAATGGCAGGAGACCGAAAGCAAGGCGCGTGCGGTGCTGCGCGCGGCCGAGCTCGTCCAGGCCGGTCTGCAGTGAGGAGCGCGACATGCTGCTGATGATCGATCAACCCCAGGTGGGTTTCACGGTGTCCCACTACGGCCCGAAAACCCGCGCCAATGCTGGAGATTGAGGCTCTTGACGTCTCACTGAATCCGGCCCCATCCCGGCAAAAAGCGGGTATCAAAGCGGGTATCAAAGCGGGTATCGTTTGACGCCCTCGTACTGCGGTCATCACGGCCAAGCGCTCCGACGTGGCGGGTGGCCCCACAGATGTTCAGGATCGACGTCTTGGCGGAATTCACCCGTGCCCGGCGTTGCGGCGATTGG
>JAYVOV010000253.1:0-1960 GCA_043757735.1 Burkholderiaceae bacterium | reverse complement strand
GCCGCGCCGAGCCGCAAAAAATTGAGCCAGCCAGGGCCGAAGCCGCCTCGACAGCGCCTCGTGCGGGCCCGAAACGTGGCGTCAAGGCCTGAGCAGGCAACCGCCAACCCTGCCCATGGACTTTCGGCGAGGCATCCGGCGCGACGAACCGGAAATCAACTTCATCCCCCTGATTGACCTTCTGCTGGTGATCCTGATCTTCCTCATGGTCACCACCACCTATTCCCGTTTCACCGAGCTGCAGGTCAATCTGCCCACTGCCGGCGCTGACCGGCCCGCCGAGCGGCCGCGCGAAATCATCGTGGCGGTCTCCGCCGACACGCGCTACTTGGTCGACAACAAGCCCACCGTTTTCACCGGGACAAATAGCTTCGCGCAGGCATTGCGTGCCGCTGCCGACGGCCGCAATGACACCACCCTGGTGATTCACGCCGACGCTGGCGCCAGCCATCAATCGGTCGTGAATGTGCTGGAAGCGGCCCGACTGGCCGGCCTCGCCAGGGTCACGTTCGCCGCTCAATCCCCAGCCGGCGGGCCGCGCTGATGGCCGGCAGTGCTGAATCGCGAGCCATCGGCCTGCCGACCGACTTCGAGCGTTGGCGACAGGCGATTGAAGCGCGCCTGATCGCGCGCTGGTTCGCGCCGACGCAGACGCAGGCAGACCTCCTCGGGCGCTGCCTGCTCGAGCCGCTGTCGCACCTGGTTGCGCGCGGCGCGGCCAGACGCCGAGCCCGCATCAGCCACCTGGGCAGAGAAGATCGGCCGGCAGTGATCGTGGTCGGCAATCTGGTGGTCGGCGGTTCTGGCAAGACGCCACTGGTGATCGCCCTGGCCAGCCTGCTGCGCGACCGAGGCTGGCGGGTCGGTCTGCTGGCGCGCGGGCACCGGGCTGAACGGCGCGAGGCCCGCCTGGTCGGGTCGGACGACAACGCCACGCAGCACGGCGATGAGCCGGTGCTGCTGGCGCGCGCCACCGGCCTGCCGGTTGCCTGCGGCCTCGAGCGGGCGGCAGCGCTGGCACTGCTCTGCGCGCACCACAGAGATCTGGACTTGATCATCAGCGATGACGGCCTGCAGCACGTCGGTCTGCCGCGGACTCTCGAACTGGCGGTGTTCGACGAACGTGGCGCCGGCAACGGCCTGCTGATTCCGGCCGGCCCATTGCGTGAGCCGCTGACGCACCTCGCGAGCATGGATGCGTTGTTGAACAGAATTGCGCCAGGAGCTGAATGGACGGCCCTCGCAACACCCGGCCTCGCCGGGGTGCGCATGCCGGCGCATCAATTCCAGTTCCGGGTGCGGGCGCACGCCTTTCGACCGGTAGTGCGCGGGGCCGGCGACGAGATGACGCTGGCCGCGTTCAGCGCCCTGACGCGTGGACGCACTGTCCATGCACTGGCCGCGATCGCCCGGCCAGAGCGGTTTTTCGCGAGCCTGCGGATGAACGGGATCGACCCCGCCACCACCCTCGCGTTGTCGGACCATGCCCCGGCACAGGCCGATCAGCTGCCGGCATCGGCCGATCTGATCGTCATGACGGCCAAGGACGCCGTAAAATTCACCGGACTGGCAGACTCGCGCTGCTGGTATCTGGAATTGCGCGCCGACATCGAGCCCGCGCTCATCGATTGGCTGGAGGAAACGCTACGTGGATCACCGACTCATTGACATTCTGGTCTGCCCTTTGTGCAAGGGTCCACTCGAATACGATCGCAACGTCGAGGAATTCATCTGTCACGCCGACCGGCTGGCCTATCCGGTGCGCGATGGCATTCCGGTGATGCTTGAAGAAGAAGCCCGCCGGATTCCCGACTGACATGCCGGCCGCGCGTCAATTCATCGCGCTGATCCCGGCGCGCATGGCCTCGAGCCGCCTGCCCGGCAAGCCTTTGGCCGATATCGGCGGACTGCCGATGGTGATCAGGGTTGCCCATCGCGCACGTGCCAGCGGCGCGGCACG
>JAYVOV010000252.1:0-1964 GCA_043757735.1 Burkholderiaceae bacterium | reverse complement strand
GCATCGAAGGGTTTGCAGATGGCGGCCACCGCGCGTTCGATCTCCTGCTGCTCATCGGTGTAGGCAAAGTTCATGGTCGGATTTCCGGCGTGAGATGAAGGATGAATCGATGATCCATCTTATGGTAATACCATTGACTGTGGCAAGAATTGGTCTTAACTTGAAATGCTGGAGGCGATGACAGCGATGACCGCAGGTGTCGGCATGATCGAAGTACCCAAATCCTGCGACCTGCTCGCCGACCGGCTGCGCCAGCAGATCCTCGCCGGCGGGTTTGCGCCTGGCGATCCGCTGCCTGCCGAGCGCGATCTCGTCATCGAAACCGGACTGAGCCGCGGCTCGGTTCGAGAAGCCCTTCGTATCCTGCAGGCGCAGGGGCTGGTGCGAACCCGCCCCGGCCGCTACGGCGGCTCGACCGTCATCCAGCCGACCGAGAACCTGCTGGCCAGTCAGGTGGGCTCGTTTGCCCGCGGGCGCGGTGTCTCGTTCCAGGCTCTGATTGAAACGCGCGAGGCGCTCGAGCCAATGCTCGCGCAACTGGCAGCGCGCAACCGCAGCGACGCCGACCTTGCCGCGCTGGACGCAATCTCGGTGCGCATGGCAGCGGCCGCCAGCTCGCGTCCCGCAGTCTTCATCGACGAGAACGTCAACTGGCATTGGGCGCTCGCCGAGGCCAGCCACAACGACCTGCTGCGCGCGTTCATGGCTTCCATCACCGGCCTGATCCATCAGTCGACGCGCATCGAACACATCGCTGAAAAGGCTGTTCGCGCGCAGGTGCTCAAAGCCCACAAGCGCATCCTGCAGGCCATCCGGCAAGGTGACCCGGAAGCCGCCCGCCGGCGGATGGCTCGACACGTGACGGCGTATTCCGAACAGATCGAGCAGCAGGCCGGGCCGGGCTCGCCTGCGGATAACGTCACCGCCGATTCCTCGGGCTCGACCGCCCCACAAACCGCGCAGCGACGGTCGGTCGCGAACAAAAAACGGGCAACACCATAGAAAAAGAGATTCGATACCCGCCACGCACTCGTCTCGAGCCGGTTGCGGGCCAGCGCACCTATGTAGGTGGCCACCCCGTCGGAGTGCACCACAAACCCCGGCCCGGTCACGCCGGCGCGCGCCAGGCCTCGCGCGGCACGAAGCCCGCGTCTTCCCAGGCCTCGTGGTGCGGGGCGAGTTCGGTCTGAACGAATCGGCGCACCGATTCGCGGAAGATATCGTGTTCAGTGCTGAACAGGGTGCGTGGAATCATGCCTATGGCCCCTTGGAGACTGTCAGAATTGAACGACTGGACGTCAGCCTGATGCAGCCCCGGACGCTCCCCAATGCCGGTCGTTTCTTGATTGACGTTAACGTAAACGTCATTTAACGTCTCGGACTCGTTTGCCGCCTGCAATCGCGGCGGCGATACTTCGTCAATCGACCCGATCGCGTACAAAACCATCGGCCGCGCCCCGGCACGGCTCTGCAGGACATCAAGACCATGACCGATCTTTCCGAGGCGAAAAGACTCGCCGAGTACCGAGCCACCAACAAGGTGCGCTTCGTCACTGCCGCCTCGCTGTTCGACGGCCACGACGCCTCGATCAACATCATGCGGCGCATCCTGCAGAGCATGGGCTGCGAGGTCATCCACCTGGGCCACAACCGCTCGGTGCAGGAGATCGTCGACTGCGCGCTTCAGGAAGACGCCCACGGCATTGCGCTGAGCTCCTACCAGGGCGGCCACGTCGAGTACTTCAAGTACATGATCGACCTGCTGCGCGCCGCCGGCGCGGGCCACATCCGCGTGTTCGGCGGCGGTGGCGGCGTGATCGTGCCCGACGAGATCCGCGAACTGCACGACTACGGCGTCACCCGCATCTACTCGCCCGAAGACGGCCAGCGCATGGGCCTGGCCGGCATGATCGGCGACATGATCCAGCGTTGCGACCGCAACCTCGCAGCGTTCGCCCCGGCCC
>JAYVOV010000251.1:0-1966 GCA_043757735.1 Burkholderiaceae bacterium | reverse complement strand
GCGTGGAACTTGAAATAGTCGCGGTCCGCATAATTGCTCGACATGGCGGCGGCCGTGCTGTCAATGATCTGTCCGGCGGGGCCGATCACCGACACAATTCCGACATGGCTCCGGTCGATCTTCAGCGCGGCGAGGCGGTCATTCAAGTTGCCCGCCGCCCCCTGTCTGAGGTAGTCGTCACGGATACCCAGCAGGACCAGATCGAACACCTGCAATGAGCGTGACACTCTCTCCTGATGCGACTGGGCGAGGTTCGAGTTCGCGATCACCCGATCGGCCAGCGCGAGCTCGCGTTCCGCGGGGGTTCGCCACGCCACTGCAAGCCAGATGGCGGCCACCAGAACGACACCGGTGGCCAGGATCAGCAGCACCCATGGGCGCGCGGCGGCAGATTGGAAAGGACGATCCATTACCCCCAGCGTCTCATTGTTTCCCCTGCCGATGAAGTCCGGTGATTTCCGCAGCGATCGCACCCAGCGGCAGAACGCGATCCGTCGCGCCCAGCTTGATGGCCTCTTTCGGCATGCCGAACACGACACAGGTGTCTTCGTCTTGCGCCACGGTGCGCGCGCCCTTGTCGTACATCTCGAGCAGACCGCGCGCGCCGTCGTCCCCCATGCCGGTCATGATGATGCCCAGCGCGTTGGCCCCGGCCACCTTCGCAACCGATTTGAAAAGCACATCGACCGAGGGGCGATGCCGGTTCACCGGCGGGCCGTCGAAAACCTCCACCTGATAGATCGCGCCGTTGCGCACAAGGCGCATGTGGCGCCCGCCCGGCGCGATCAGCGCTCGCCCCGGCAGCACCCGGTCGCGATCGACCGCTTCACGCACTTCGAGCCGGCACAGACCATTGAGACGATCGGCGAACTGCGCAGTGAATTTTTCAGGCATGTGCTGGACGATCACGATGCCGGGGCACACCCGCGGCAGCGCAGTCAGTACCGTTTCCAGCGCCTGTGTGCCACCGGTCGAGGTGCCGATCGCGACCACTTGTTCTGTGGTTTTCGCCATCGCCTCCAGCCGCGGGTGGCGATCTTCAACCGAAGCCCCTGCGGCAGCGGCAGCGGGCGCAACCCCAGTGCGCCTGGGGCGCGCACTCGCTGCGCCGCGAACGATGCGGCAGAACTCCGCCGCCTGCCCCTGCAGGAAATCGCGCAGCCCGAGGGTGGGTTTGGTCACGAACGTCACCGCACCGGCGGACAACGCGTCCATCGTGGTTTTGGCGCCCTTCTCGGTCAGGGTCGAACAGATCACCACCGGCGTGGGGCGTTCTGCCATCAGCTGGCGCAGGAAGGTGATCCCATCCATTTTCGGCATCTCGACGTCGAGCACGACCACGTCGGGCCAGTCGACATTCATTTTCTGGCGCGCTGCAATGGGATCGGGCGCGGTGGCGATCACGCGCAGCATTGGATCGGCGCCGATGACCGAGCTCAATACCTCGCGAACCACCGCCGAATCATCGACGATCATGACTTTGATACGGGTCGCTGTCATTGCATCAGCTCCTTCGAACAGTGTAGGCGCCAGGCGCAATCGACTGAAGTTCCGCCACCACACCGTTGAGGCTCTCAGCCAGGCCCACGAACAGCACGCCCCCCGGACGCAGTCGGCTGACGACCGAACGCACCACCTTCTGCTTGGTCGGCAGGTCGAAGTAGATCAGCACATTGCGCAGAAAGATCACATCGAAGGAACCGATCTCCGGCAAGGGCTCGATCAGGTTGATCGAAGTAAAGCGAACCTTGCGGCGCAATGCCTTGTCGACCAGCACAGTGCCGGCCGCCGGCCCGTCGCCCTTCAGGCAATAGCGGCGCAGAAGGTCTTCCGGCAGACGCTGCACGCGCTCGAGCGGATACACCCCGCGCTGCGCTGCGGCGATGACTCGCGAACTGATGTCCGAGCCGAGAATTTCCCAGCGCAGAGGCTGCCCGGTATCGACCATCTGCTGCAGCACCATCGA
>JAYVOV010000250.1:0-7190 GCA_043757735.1 Burkholderiaceae bacterium | reverse complement strand
CCGACCTGATGGCTGCAGTGCGTGCCTATGCCCGCGATCTCGCCGACAACGTCTCGCCGCGCTCGATGGCGGTGATCAAGCGCCAGCTCTGGGCGGTGGGCCAGCAGTCGATGCGCGAAGCGATCGAAGTCGGCAATCACGAAATGCTCGGCAGCTTCACCAGCGAAGACTTCAAGGAAGGCGTGGCGCACTTCGTCGAAAAACGGCCAGCCGCGTTCACCGGCCGCTGATCCATGACCGGCCGCTCAGCCGACACAAGCAGCGCGAACCCGCGCCCGCGCGTGGTCATCATCGGCTGCGGCTTCGGTGGGCTGGAGGCCGCCAAAGCCCTTCGCCGCTGCGCGGTCGACGTGACGGTGATCGACCGCACCAACCACCATCTGTTTCAGCCTCTGCTCTACCAGGTGGCGACCGCCGGCCTGTCGGCGCCGGCGATTGCTGCGCCGATCCGTCATCTGTTCCGCAGCGACCCTGGCATCACCACACTGCTGGGCGAAGCGACGGGTATCGATGCGGCGCAGCGCACAGTGACGCTGGCATCCGGTGCGCAGATTCCCTATGACCATCTGATCGTCGCAGCCGGCGCCACGCACAGCTACTTCGGGCACGACGACTGGGCGCCGCACGCACCCGGACTCAAGACCCTGGAAGACGCTTTCGAGATTCGCCGGCGTATCCTCCTGGCCTTCGAGGCTGCCGAGAACGAGCCTGATGCGTCGCAGCGCGAGTCCTGGCTGACCTTCGTGGTCATCGGCGCCGGCCCGACCGGGGTTGAAATGGCCGGCACGCTGGCGGAAATCGCCCGTCACACCCTGCCCGGCGAATTTCGTCATTTCGACCCGGCGCAGGCCAGAGTCCTGCTGATCGAAGGTGGCGCCCGGGTACTGGCCACGATGCCCGCGGCATTGAGCGAACGAGCACGTCTGCAACTGCAGCGGCTCGGCGTCGAAGTCCGGCTGAACACCCGAGTTACCGCGATCGACGAACACGGTGTCGTGGTTCAGGCCGATGGCCAGGAGATCCGCTTCGCCAGCCACTCGGTGGTGTGGGCGGCTGGCGTAGCGGCCTGCGCCATCGGAAGAACGATCGTCCGCTGCCTCGGCCTCGATGAATCGCACCAGATCGACCGCGCCGGGCGGATCAAGGTCGAGCCGGATCTCAGCCTGCCGGGGCATCCCGAAATATCAGTGATCGGCGATCTTGCGTTCGCGCTCAGTCACGGCCCCGGCGAGCCCAGACCCGTGCCCGGCGTGTCGCCCGCGGCCAAGCAGATGGGGCAGGCTGCCGCCGCCAACATACTGCGGCGACTGGCCGGCCGGGCGACAACGCAGGCCTTTCGCTACCGCGACTACGGCAATCTGGCCACCATCGGCCGGCATTGCGCGGTCGTGGACCTGACCACCCCCTTGGGCAGTGCCCGATTCAGCGGCTATCCGGCCTGGCTCTTCTGGTTGTTTGCCCACGTTTATTTTCTGATCGGATTTCGCAACCGGCTGATGGTGCTGCTCGATTGGGCCTGGGCCTATTGGACCTTCCATCGCTACGCGCGCATCGTGAGCAGCGTGCGTCCGCCACGCTGACTCGGGGCCGCGTTCACCGGCCGCTGATGAAAACAGGCGGCGTGAAGGCGCGGGTCGCGGGCGCATCGCCGACGAATCGTTCCATCTCCACCAGGCAGCTCTGCGCAGCGCAGCCCTGCGACAGGCTCGATGCGCCGACATCGCGGGTCAGCGAGTTGGGGTTGCCGTGCAGGTCGAGCGAATCCGGGTCGCCGGGACTATCCGGATCCCACCAGGCGCCGGTCGACAGTTTGATCACGCCGGGGCGCATGTCGCTGGTGAGCCGTGCGCCCGCCAGGCAGGTGCCGCGATCATTGAACAGGCGCACCACATCGCCGTCATTGATGCCGCGTGCGGCCGCGTCGGCAGGGTTGATCATGACCGGTTCGCGCCCTGCGACCTTGTTGGCCAGGCTGTACGTCGACTGATCGAGCTGGCTGTGAAGCTTGGTGAACGGCTGATCGGAGATCATGTGCAGCGGATGACGCTGCGCCGATTGTGCGCCCAGCCACTCGGCCGGCTCGAACCAGACAGGGTGCCCCCGGCAGTCGGCGTAGCCGAAAGAGTCGATGCGCGCGGAGAACAGTTCGATCAGACCGCTCGGCGTCTGGAGCGGGTGCGCCACCGGATCTGCCCGAAAATCCTGCAGCAGCACCACCGGCTTGTCGTTGGCCGGGAATTCGACGCCGCCGCCGGCCCAGAAATCGTCGAAACTGGGCATCTGCACACCGGCTTCGATCATGCCGCGCGCCGCCTGCGTGTACATCCACTGCAGCCACTGGCGCACCGTGCGCCCTTCGGTGAAGGCTTCGCCGCGTCCCAGCCGCGCGGCGATGTCGGCAAAGATGGCGTAGTCGTCGCGCGCCTCGCCGGGCGCGGGCAGGAACGGTTTCATCGCGATCAGCAGCGGGTCGCGGGTGGAATGCCCGATGTCTTCGCGCTCCAGCGTCGAGGTCGCCGGCAGCACGATGTCGGCCATCTTCGCGGTGGCGTTCCACATCTGCTCGTGGACCACGATCGTCTCGGGCTTGCGCCAGGCGCGCGCGAGACGGTTGAGATCCTGGTGGTGGTGAAACGGATTGCCCCCGGCCCAATAGACAAGGCGGATATCGGCGTATCGGTGGCGAGCGCCGTTGTAGTCGAACTCGGCGCCTGGCGAAAGCAGCTGGTCGGCGATGCGCGCCACCGGTATGAACGCCTCGACAGCGTTGCGCCCCTGCGGCAAGGTGGGCCCGCCCATCAGGCGCTCGCCGGCGCCGATGCCATTGGTGGGCCCGTAACCGAGCGCAAAGCCGCCACCGGGCAGGCCGATCTGGCCCAGCACGCTGGCCAGGCCAACCGCCGACCAGAAGGCCTGCTCGCCATGGTCTGCCCGCTGCAGCGCCCACGCGACGTTGACGATGCTGCGGCTGGCGACCAGTTCGCGCGCCAGGGCGCGCAGCCGCTCGGGCGGTACATCGGCAATTGCGCCCGCCCAGTCAGCGTCCTTGACGATGCCGTCGCTGCGGCCGATCAGGTAATCGTGCCAGCGATCGAAGCCCACGCAGTGGCTGGCGAGAAAGTCCCGGGCGTGAAGTTCGGCGCGGATGACCTCGCAGGCCAGCGCCAGCATCACCGCGGTGTCGGTGTTGGGGCGGATCGGGATCCATTCGACCGCACTAGACGGCGCGTCGATGTCGCTGCGCACCGGGCTGAAATTGACGAACCGGCAGCCGGCTCCAGCGAGCCGCGCAAGTCCGTCGCGCGTGTGGTGGCGCGACGCACCGCCCTGGCCGATCTGCGAGTTTTTGGCCGGCACGCCGCCGAACGACACCATCAGCCGCGTGTGACTGGCCAGCACATCCCAGCTGGTGTGCTGGCCGAGCAGGTAGTCCATCGAGCAGACCACATGGGGCAGCAGCACGCGCCCGGCACCCAGACTGTAGCTGTCGACGTGGCGCACATAGCCGCCGAGCGAATTGAGGAAGCGATGAACCTGACTCTGCGCGTGGTGAAAGCGTCCCGCGCTCGACCAGCCGTATGAACCGCCGAAGATGGCGGCATTGCCGTGACTGTCGATGACCCGGCGCAGTTCGCCCGCGACAAGACTGATCGCCTGATCCCAGTCGATCTCGACGAATGGTTCGCGCCCCCGCCCTTCCGGTCCGGTCAGCCGGCCAGCTGCGTGCGCCTCGAGCCAGCCGGCGCGAACTGCCGGCCGCCTGACCCGCATCGGTGACTGATAGGCCTGCCACATCGCCGGACCGATCGGCGAGGGATCGGGATCATCGGCACGGCTGCGCAGACCTGTGGGCTGACCAGCCTCGCGGATCACCTCATAGGCACCCCAATGCGAGGAAGTCAGTTCGCGATCTATCGGCCAAGCCTTCATGCGGGAAAATCCTTCGGGTCAAACCGTTGCGCAAATAAGCGGTGCGCAAGGGTATCGCGCTCGGTGAACGTCTGCCTATAGCCAGCCCTGTCGCGCGGTGGCCGCAGACCCCAGCCAAGGTTCAAAAATCGCTCCTCGCCTGGATCGTCGACCGGCTGCGCGAGCAGCTGAAGGCGAGCATCATTGTCGACAACCGTCCCGGCGGCACCACTCAGGCGGGCACCGAGGCCGCGCTCGGCAAGGCACGGGCCTGCTACGCTGAACTGCTTGCCGGCAATCGGCATGGAACAGCAAGGGTGCGGCTCGCCATGACCGTCGCCATCGAACCGATCTCACCGCTGCGCGATTTCATTGCGGCAATGACGCGTCTGGTCGAGCAGACCAGCGACGCGGCGCAGCTCATCCGCGACGGCCGACGCCTGCTGGCTGCCCTGGTCGCCAACGACACCTGGCGGCCCGAGGCCTTCGCGCAAGCCGCATCACCCAGCTACCGGCATACCTGCTCTACTGCGACCCGCTCGAGCGCTTTTCGGTTGTGACAGTGAGCCCGAGCTGCTGGCCGGGCTGCTGGCGCGATTCGTCGCAACGCAAGCGGCCACGCGCCTGTCGCAGGCGCGGCACCCGCACTGTCCGCGACATAGCGGCCGACTTGAATATGCCGACCGGGACCCTGAGGAAATGGGGGGGGTCTGCCGACCGACGCGGGCGAGTTGTCGCGATTTATTTGAAGCCCATCTTCTTTTTCATCTCCTGGTCGATCCACATGCGCGCATGGATCGGGCCCGGCCGCTCGGAGCCCACCCGCAGCTCGCCACCGTAGTTCTTCACCCAGGGCCACCAGGCGGTGTACACATACGGTGTCGGCATCCAGATGTAGGGCGCTTTCTCGACGATGTCGCGGGTCATGATCTTGATCAGCAACTGGCGCTTGCTCTCATCGGCCTCGGCATAGACCGTGGCCATGCGCTTGTCGAACTCCGGATCTGAATAACCCGAGGGGTTCCAGAGCTGCTTGGTGACGAAGCTCTTGCGGATCGAGGTGGTGGGGTTGGTGTGGCCGTTCTGCATGAAGTAGCCCGGCGTATGGGTGCGGGTCGTCATAGCCGACAGGAAGGCGCCGTACTCCAGCGGCACGATCTCGAGCTTCACACCAACCTTGTCCAGGTAGGCCGCGACCAGCGGCAGCAGATCCATGTGGTCGGGCGAGCATGAGCAGACCTGGACCTTGAAGTTGAAGCCTTTCGGGTAGCCCGCTTCGGCCAGCAGGGCCTTGGCTTTGTCGGGGTTGTAGACGAACAGCTCGCGCGCCGATTCCGTCATCTTGTCCAGAGGCTCGTAGTAGCCGACGTAGTCTGGATGCATCGGGTAGGCGAACAGTTCGGCATTGCCGCCGTAGAAGCTCGACACGACCTCCTGCTTGTTCACCGCCATGTTCAGGGCGCGGCGCACCCGCACGTCATCGAAGGGTTTCTGATCGACGCGCATGGCCAGGAAGTTGCCACCGGTGTTGAGCCAGCGATTCCATTTGAGCTGCGGCGCGTTTTTCTTCAACTCCTCCACCGCGCTCCAGCGAACACCCTCGAGCACATCGAGCTTGGCGGTGCGCAGCGCGGTCACGTAGGCGGCCTCGTCCTTGATCGTGCGATACAGGATCTTGTCGGCGAACGGCAGCTTGTACTGCTGCCCGCCGAGGGCTTCTTTGTCCCAGTAGATGGGGTTTTTCGTGAAGGTGACGGTATTGCCCTGAACGTAGTCGGTCAGCATGAACGGACCGGTGCCGTTGGCGTTCTTCCAGTCCTTGGCGCCCGCGTCGGCGACTTCCTTGGGCACGATTGCCGAGTAATAGCCCCAGCCGAAGCGGTAGTCCCATTCGGCGAAGTAATTCTTGAAGGTGAAGACAACCGTGTGACTGTCGGTGGCCTCGACCTTCTCGACGTGATCGAAGAAGGTTGGAACCTTCTTCGGGCTCTTGTCGAGCCGCACGTAGCTGTCGACGACATCTTGCGCGACCAGTTCGCGCGACTTCATCACGCCGGGTTTGTCCGGGAACATGATGCCCTTGCGCAGCTTGATCTCAGCGCGCGGCGGCTTGTCTTTCCATTGCCAGGTCTCAGCGAGTTCGCCGCGAATGGCGTCGTTGGGCAGCCAGGAGTCGGCCACGAACGCGTGCTTGCCACCCTTGCGCTTGGATTTCGACAGGTCGCCGACAAACAGCGACTCGTACATCAGGCCGGTGTCCTGGTTGAACTTCCAGGCCCAGTCGGCGGGATCCCACGACAGCGGCGACAGCGTCAGGTAAACCATGCCGATGCTCAGATTGCCACCGTATTGGGGTTTCTCGGCCTGCTGCGCGCCAGCCGTCAAGGGCAGACAAGTCAGTGCGGCCGCCAGCGCGAGCGGTGCCACTCGAGATCCAACAATCCTGCCTATTCTCATCCCGGTCTCCTCAGGTTTTTTATTGAACGAAGCTGGTACAAGTATGCACGGTCGCATTGCGGACCGGCAACCCGCGACCCATAGGCATGCTCTGCGAACCCGAGGCAACCACGACAAGATGCCCGGATACGGTCAATTGCTCGCCCGGTTCTAGTCAATCCACATCAATCGAGTGAGCCCGTCGTCAAGGCCATGCAAATCAATCCCTCCGCGGGCACATCGCGGATCACCCGGTTCGAAATCACCGCCAGATAGCAGCAGAGCGCTTCGGGCCATGGCTGTCGACGCGGCGAATCTTTCGGTGTATTGATCGAGTGGCCCGCCAGGAGAATGCAATGTCAGATGCGCAGACGAAGAAGACGGTTCAATGGCTCGCCGACATCGAGGCGATCAAGCAGCTCAAGCACGTCTATTGCGGACTTTGCGACGACAACTACGACGCCGACCCGCTGGCGGCACTCTTCACCGAGGACGCGGTCTGGGATGGCGGCCCGATCGGCTCGCACAGCGGCCGCGCGGCGATCCGCGCGTTCTTCATGGGCTCGCCCGCGCGCGTGCCGTTCGCGCTTCACATGGTGACCAACCCGATCATCCAGATCGACGGCGACACGGCAACCGGCCGCTGGTACCTCTGGGAGCCGCTGGTCTATGCGCTGCCGGGTGGCAACGAGGCGTATTGGATGTCGGCACGTTACGACGACCGTTACCGGCGTACCGCCGATGGCTGGAAGTTCGAGCGGGTGGCCATCACGATGAAGATGCTGGCGCCATACAAGGAAGGCTGGGGCACTGCACGGATCACGGATGTCTACGGCGCTTTCGGC
>JAYVOV010000249.1:0-7201 GCA_043757735.1 Burkholderiaceae bacterium | reverse complement strand
GTTGCGACCATTTTGCGCCCAGCAACGAAGGTGGCAAGTACGAGGCCGGCCAGTGCCAGCCTGTATGGGCCACGAGCGCAGTCAGGATGTTCGTCCCCGTGCGTTCGGCGACCGAATGCCCGAACAGCAGGTCCAGCAGCGGGACGAGCACGGCGAGGACCCGCAACTGCCCCAGTTCGACGCCGACGTTGAATGCGACAAGCCGTCTCGCTGCCGCTGCGCCCGTCAATCCTGAATCGCGCCAAAATCCTCATCGATCGGTACTCCCCCTGCCACCGACACTTGGCGATCGCGGAGAGCAACGGTTCCGGCGGATGCTCAGTAGGGTCGACGTTGAAGTCGATCCCGGCCTTGGAGGCCTGCGCGATCATTTCTGCATAGGATTCTATGTCAGCGATCCACGCCAGTGCCTTCTGCTGCAGCGCTTCATTCATCGCGATCGCGCCAGCCAGCGCGGCCTCACCGAACCGCCGCACCGACAGTCGAAGGAATCGAGGCATGCACGCTCCTTACTGGCAGCAGACCGTGTTGCCAGCACCAGAGCAGGCAACCGTCGACCCGTCCGAGTTGCGGACATCGGTCTGATTGCCGACGTTGCTGACGGTCGTTGAGCTGCGGTTGTACGTCGCCGTGGCGGCGGTGGACTGGTTCGACAGGTAGGTGGTCGATCCGATTCGGTTGTAGGTCGTCTGCGCGGTCGCGGCCGATGCAACGACTGCCAACAGCATCACCATCAGGGTTCTGATCATGGTCTACTCTCAGCCGATTTCGCCAGGTTCGCCTGGCACCGGCATTACCGGTGTGATGGAGGTAGTGTGCGAGGACGCGGCATTGAAGAGCGCGAGTTCCCCGTAAATTTTCCGGCCGCATTGCGACGATAAAGGCTTTGTTTGCCCATGACCGAGCGCCAGGTTCGAACGACGCCCCTGCCCAAGCCAGACGCTCGCTGGGCGGCGTACATGACGTTCGGCGATGCCAGGCCGCTGCTGCTCCCGTCCAGAGCGAATAATCTGCTGGGCGAACTGGAGCGAATAACCGCAGTGCCGGCTGCAACCGGGCGAAGACTGGAACCGCGACGACGTCGATCTGAAGGTGCGGGTACCTGAGACCCTGACGACAATACTCGCCAGCCTGGCCGAGCATTTCGACCAAAGCCAGAGCGACCTGCTTCGAAACATCCAGTTCGTCCACCTGCATGGCCGGATTCAATTCGAGACGGCGATCGTCGACGGGTCGTGGCAGCGGCGCCGGCGCAGCGTAAGCGTTCAAACCGAGGCGTTCTTCCCGAGGCGTTGATCGGTCGATAACCTGTGATTCATCGTGAACACACAGGGGCAGATCGATGAAGAAGACCAACCAGGCATCAGCGAGCACACGCCGGCGGATCCACCGCAGTCCCGCGCAGTGGCAGACACTGCTGAGTGCCCAGGCGCAAAGCGGCCTGAGCCAGCAGGCATTCTGCGAACGCGAACGCGTGAGCACGGTGTCGCTGTCGAACTGGCGCAAGCGTCTGCGTGAAGGTGGCGTGTCACCGCGCCGGCCCCGCTCGGGGTGCTCGATCACGCGCCGGTCGATGTGAGCTTTCTGGCAGGGCTGGCTGTGGCCGATCCTGGGCGAGCACGGCGACGTCGGCTTTTACTACGCCGCCTCGCGCGCCGGCGCCGTCGTCAAAGGGGTGCTGGTCGAGAACTACAAAGGGATCCTGCAAACCGACGGGTATCAGGTCTACGCCGCGTATGCGAAGAACCTGCCGCAGTGCACGCACGCGCTGTGCTGGGCACACACGAGAAGAGCGTTTCTGAAGGCCGAGACCATCGATCCACAGCCGATGGCCAAGGCGCTCGAGATGATTCGGGCGATGTACGCGATCGAGAGCGAACTGCGCCAGGCGGGGGCCAGCCAGGAGGCGATCCTCGCGCGGCGCAAGGCCGACAGCGAGCCGACAGCGAGCCGACAGCGAGCCGATCGTGGACCGGTTCTTCGAGTGGGTCAGGGGTGAGATCGCCAAGCCGACGCTATTGCCGCGAAGCCCGCTGGCCAGGGCGCTGGGCTACGCCAAACAGCGCGAGCAGGGCCTGCGTGAATTCCTCGCCGATGCGTGGTTGGCGTTGGACACGAACGACCTGGAGCGGGCGCTTCGATTGATCCCGAGGGGCTGGCGTAATGCTAACTGCGGTTGTTCTGCACGACCGAGTTCGGCGCCGAGCAGGTGGCGATCATTCAGACGCTGCTGGCCACGTGCCGGGCTCACGGGATCGATGCGTACACGTATCTGGTCGACGTGTTGCAGCGGATCAACCAGCATTCGGCCAGCAAGGTGCAAGAGCTGCCGCCGAGGAACTGGGCGCAGTGCTTCGGCGATAACCCGCTGAGATCAGATCTGGCCGGCTGTCAATAGACGCCGCGGTTTGAACGCTTACGCTGGCGCCTACTGG
This sequence comes from Burkholderiaceae bacterium, assembly GCA_043757735.1. Lineage (GTDB taxonomy): Bacteria > Pseudomonadota > Gammaproteobacteria > Burkholderiales > Burkholderiaceae_E > Quisquiliibacterium. The sequence continues at coordinate 4,766 of JAYVOV010000249.1, read as the reverse complement.
CAGCAAGTCTGGTCTGCGGCTCGATTCGTCAAATACATGGCCTTGCGATGCTGCACAATATTTGCTTAAACAGTGCGTAATCAGTGCAAACAATATAGGCACATCTATGGCGGATGCAGCAGTTCTTGAGTCGCCGGTGCTGGGCGCAACATTCCAGCATTTCGTCGATTTCCTAAGGGAGACGGATACGCCAGTCCCCGTGCTGTCGCCCAAGCGCTTCAGCCAGGCCCTGCACATCGACCTGCAGATGCTGGCCGAGCAGGCGCACGTTCATCGCAACACGATCACGCGCGCGCCGGGGTCACGTGGGGTGCAGGACTTTCTGCGCGAAGCCTTGAGGATCATCAAGGCAGCGACCGACCTGAACGGCGATCTGAACAAGGCGCTGTTCTGGTACCGCAACGAGCCCTTGTCCGTGTTCGGCTACAAGACGGCCGAGCGGCTAGTGTCAGAGGGGCGGACCGATGATCTGCTGCGCCACATCACCTCCATTGAGGCCGGCGCAGCGGGATGATCCTGTCCGAGCTTGGCTCCCTCACGGCGTACCGAATGCACACGCCGAAGTGGGCCACGGCGCCGACCAGCGGTGCCGGCGCTGCGGCGCACGGAGGGCGGGCCAACCGCCCTGGCACACCGGCGGTGTATCTCGCCTTGGAGCCGGAAACCGCCGTCCGCGAATACCAGCAGCTTTCGCCGCTGATGCCGCCCGGCACCTTAGTCAGCTACACCGTGCGTCTTGCGCCGGTCATCGACTTTCGGGCCGGATACAACGGCGCGCGCTGGTCTGACCTGTGGGAAGAGTTCCATTGCGACTGGCGCGAACTCTGGTTCAACCATCGGGTAGAGCCAGCCGAGTTGGGTCTTGGCGGACGAAGCCATTGCCGGCGGGGCGAAGGGCATCTTGTTTGTGTCGAAGCTGGCGCCGAGTGGCCTGAACCTTGTGATCTACAACGACATGCTGACCGCCGACGACGCACTGCAGGTTTATGACCCGACAGGGGCGCTGCCGAAGAATCAGGATTCATGGCGCTGAACCGCAGCGTCGGGCTTGGCAGTCAAGTGCTGGCAGGGGTTTTGAACGCCGGTTCCGGCGAAGTCTTGACGGTGTGTACGGCTGTCGAGAACTGCGGTTTTCCGGCTATCAGCACGCGGTTTTTCTTCCTGAGGGTTGAAGGTCTTGTTGGTTGTTCTCCCCGGCCGCCCGGTGGGCAGCCGGGGAGAAGCGCACGGGCTTTGCCGCCGCGCGCTGTGTCAGTTCGGTGTTTTGGCTGGCGGCCTGTCATAGGCCGTGGTCGTCAGGCGATGAGCCAAGCGCAGATGGTTGCGCTGTAATACGCCGATACCGAGGTAGGCGGGCACGGCGCCGGTCCCCACTGTGGCAAGTCTGATCCGAACGTCGTGCCCTACACCGTGTCAATGACGGGTGCTGCGTTAGTTTTGCACCCTGGACTCAAAAGGGGTCGAAACGCTTCGAATCACGCCACCGCATCACGAGAATTCCGCCCTCAGATCAGGGAAATACCGATCGGCCCACACACGCAGCGCAACAACCTCTTGCCACCTCATCTTCTCGACTTCAGAATCCGCGCTCACTTCCGAGCATTCGATGACCTCCAACGACAGCGTTTCTTGGTTTCATATCTCACCGGCGATTCGCACCTCAGGCGTGGAGTCCACCCAAGCAGGCACGCGATGATCACCATCCGAGCAGCCCAGATGGCGGTGCTTGCCCAGGCTGCTCGTTCGAACTTCGAGCAGAACCTGGCCGCGCAGTTGAAGCTTCCGCCCGCCGAGATCAAGCCGCAGGTTGAAGCCGCGCTTGCGCAGGGCCTCTCGGCTGAGAGCGATGTAGCCCAGTTCGTCGAGAAGTCGCTGCGTGCCCGGATGCCCCCGGGGACCGAGACACCCGCAGCGAACCTCGAAGGTTTCTCCAAAGGCGCGGTTGGCGGAACCGTCGAGCCCTGCCCCCTACCCCTGCGCGTGCACTGGATCGACATCGAGCTCGTCGGCGAAGACGATCACCCGATTCCAGGAGAACAATTCCGCATCGTGCTGCCGGATGGCAGCGAGGTCACCGGATCTCTGAGTGAGGCCGGCAAGGCTCGCGTCAAGAACATCGCCGATGCCGGCAACTGCCGGATCAGCTTCCCGAACCTGGACAGGGAGGCGTGGGAGCCGATCACCGCCTGACGGGCGGCCACTCTCGAATCGAATCACGCTCGCCACACAGCAACGTCCCCGGTTGCGTCCGCGGGATCGCACCCCTGTGGTGATCACCCTGATGGTTTGCACGGATGAACGAAAGCGCATATGCCGATCACCTACACGGTACAGCAGGGCGACTGTCTGGACAGCATTGCGTTCGCCCACGACTTTTTTCCGAACACGATCTGGCAGCACCCGCCGAACGCGGCACTGCGCGAAAAGCGCAAGGACCCGAACATTCTCTACCCGGGCGATGTGCTGATCATTCCGGACAAGCGCCTCAAGGAGCACGCCGCACCCACGGACGCGAAGCACAAGTTCCGGCGCAAGGGCATCCCGAAGCTGTTCAGCGTGCAGGTGAAGCGACCTTCGGGCTCGCCGTACAAGAACAAGCCCTATGAGGTCTTCGTCGACGGCGGGCCACCGCGCAAGGGCGACACCGATGGCGAGGGCTGGCTGCGACAGTACATTCAGCCGAACGCGCGGGAGGCGAAACTCACCGTGGGTGGCTCGGTCACGATCTTCGACCTGGGTCACCTCGATCCGGTGAGCGAAATCAGCGGCGTGCAGGGGCGGCTTCGAATATTGAAGTTCTATGGCGGCGAGATCAGTGGCGTGCTCGATGACGATACGCTCGAAGCGATCAGGGCGTATCAGACAGTGCACGAACTCGAGGTGAACGGGCAGGTGGACGAGAAAATGCGGAATCTGCTCGTCGAGGAATCCGGTTCGTAAACCCGCCGCCACCATCCTCGCCAACCTTTCATCTGATTTGATGCACAACACACACCGTGTTGGCCTCGATCCCAGGAATTGTCTTTCGAAGACAAGACATGCCCCTGCGCCGCGTTCGACTAGCGTTTCGCGCGAGCCATATTCAAGAGAATCCACCGATTTCGAGCAGAGGCGGCGATGAACACCCAGAATGTAGAAAAAGACGACACTGCGGAAGTATTCGCCAGGAGGTACAACCTCACCATCGAGCGCCTGAAGGAACTCAATCCGTATCATGTCGACGCGATCGACCGCTCCCTCAACGGAAATAACGGTCGGATCCTCGATACCCAAATAGCGCCGACTGTCCGCGCGCCGCCGAGCCTGCCGGTCAAAGATCACGACAGTACTACCACCTTCCTCGATAATGCCCGAAAGCAGGAATGCGATCTGAAAGGTCTCGACCCAGAAGCTGCCGTCGAAAAACTGAAGGAACTCAATCCCGATCACATTCACGAGATCGAGCGATCGAAGCAATCGCACGCCGAAATCGCCGCTATCAAGCCCACAAACGACTACTTGCTAAAGCAAATTGTCGATGAATCTCTCCGGGGTCAGCCAATCATCCTGCCCGAGGCAGAGACTCGATTCACCGGCACTGGATTTCAAAGCAAGCGCAAATCACCGGACCCAGCAGCGCGCTTGCTCAAAGGCAGCAAGGGAACTTGGTCGGATTTCGTGACACGCTATGGCGTCACACTGGAAAATTTCAAGGTAGCCAATGCAGATAATCTCGAAGGCATTGCCCTGGCCAACGACGAAACCAAATATCCCGATCTCCCCTATTTGAATTCCGATAGGCGACTGATCGTACCCTCGCCCAGAGTGTTCGAAGGAGACGGTATCGTCGATAGGCTCTTGGGCCAGGTTTCCACCGACATCAAACAAATCGAAGCCCTCAATCCGAATCTGACATTTTCCCTGAAGATCAGGGATGATGGCGAGCGCAGGCCGACCGGAAATTTGTCACTGGCAGGCATTCTCACGCAATACGCTCTCGTGATAGAGCAGCTGATACTATTCAATGCTAATTTTGCCGATTCTCTCGGGGAGATGAACGAGAAATTAAATGAGGAACAAAAGGAACTCAAAGAACAGAGCAAAAATAAAATACTCGAATCACGCATCAAAGGAATCAAGCAGCTGTTCGTCTCCGCCCTGCCGAAGGAATATCCTGCCACGAAGGGCTGGTCGATCGATCAGGTGGCAGCCGAGTTCGGGATAAGTGTCCAGGCCCTGATCGACGCCAATCCGGACGACCTGGTGAACACGGAACTGCGGCGGGCGGCGAGCGCGCAGGACACGACCATTCTGAGCCGCGACGGCGAACCGAAGAAACTGGAAGTCGGCGGGATACAGGTCATGGAGGGTTGCGCCGGCAAGACCTTGACCCAGGATTACCTCTCGCAGTTGAATACTACGCTGGCGGATCTTGCGGTACTGAACGACCGAATCGCTGATTTCCTGATCCTTGGGAAGGCAATACCACCGAGCGTTTCACGCCTGGTCATCAACAAGCCGAAGAATCCGCATATAGACTACGTCAACGACGGCTTCGAGTGGCTTTCGTACGAAACCGTGGTCAACAACCCTGAGTTTCGGCGCTCCAACCAGCAGCACGAAATTCCACTGTACTGCGTGGAGATGAACCAGATGCTGATCTGGCTGCGGGAGGAAATTTCAACCGATCTGATCGACGCCCTTTCCGAAGCATTCTTCCCGGATGTCGGTCGTTTCCGTCCGAAGGTCATTTCCAAATACACCTGGAAATGGAAGAACAACCATTC
>JAYVOV010000248.1:0-7206 GCA_043757735.1 Burkholderiaceae bacterium | reverse complement strand
CAAGCTGCGCTGGAGCGAAATCCATCAGTCCGTCACCCGTCTGGGCGTGCGCCTGCTGGGGGCCGATGCCCTGGCCTGGGAGTCGCAGCGGCCGATGCATCTGGCGCACAGCGGCGTCGTGCTGGCCGACGCCGCACGCCCAGTGGTGGCCGGCTACCTGAATGCGCGAGCGTTCACGATCTTCGGCGGCACTTCTGAAATACAGCGCGAGATCATCGCGCGCGATGTGATCGGTTGAGCCTGACCCGCAGAGTTGAGAATCATCTTGCGTGTCGGACTGCGCTGTATTCAGGCCAGGTGCTGACGGAAAAACGCCAGCGTGCGCTCCCATGCCAGGTTTGCGGCCAGCTCGGTGTAGCGGGGCGTGGAGTTGTTGTGGAACCCGCGCTGGCCTGCAGATCGGCGCCCATCGAGACCGCGGGGTTGTTCGTCATGCCGCCACTCCCAGGCGCCGGGCCACGTCTTCCACATAGGGATTCAAACCGCGATTCTCGTGGAACACGATGACGGCCGCGAAGGGCCCATTGCCGACCGGCTGAGCCAGCTAGCCACGCATTTTTCCTGAATTGCCGCCCGGCGACGGGTACTCGACATACCTGGCCTTCATGCGGCTGTCGGGAAATGAAATCGTCTGCGTCTGGGCGTACCGCGGCAGCAGTGCCTGGGCCATTGCCAGGGCGCCAATGCCACCGGCGCTCAGTGCGCCGGCCCGGTGCAGGAACTCCCGGCGATCGATAGGACCGTGGCAGTACTCGTTGTACAGATCGTAGACGCGCTGATCGAATGTGAGATTGAACGAGAATGAGCTCTTTTCAACGATGCCCATTCAACGCCCCACCGCCAGCACGGGCAGAAAGCCACCAAATGAAGTCGATTCGCATTCAACGCGCCAAACGCCTGCGCGACGACCCAGGTACCGGGCACAACCGCTGGCATCCGGATATCGAACCGATTCTGGAAGTGGCGCCCGGCGAAGACGTGCTGCTGGAGACACGCGATGCGGCCGACGGGCAGGTCAAGCTCGGCATGCAATTCGCCGACCTGGCATCGCACGACCGAAAAGCGGGACACCCGTTGACGGGGCCCCTCTTTGTCGCCGGTGCCAAACCAGGCGACCTTCTCGAAATCGAATTCGTCGACCTGATTCCGCAGTCTTACGGCTGGACCGTGATCAGGCCCGGCGCCGGCTTTCTGCGCCATGTGTTCGATGCCAGCTTTCTCGCGCACTGGCAAATGGCCGACGGTTTCGCGCGGTCCGCGCAGATTCCCGGGGTTCGCATTCCACAAGGTACCTTCATGGGTACAGCGGGCGTGGCCCCCTCACACGAGCAGCTCGTGCGCTGGACCGCGCGCGAAGCAGATGTGGTGCGGCGCGGCGGCATCGCATTGCCGCCCGACGCGCTCGACGCGGTGCCCGCGACCGAGCCGATCGCCAGCACCGGCCTGCGCACCATGCCGCCGCGCGAGAACGGCGGCAATGCCGACATCAAGCAGCTCACGCGGGGCGCGAAACTGCAGATCCCCGTCAACGTCGATGGCGCACTGTTTTCCGTCGGCGACGCCCACTACGCGCAGGGCGACTCCGAATGTTGCATCACCGCCATCGAGATGGGCGCAAGCGCCGTCGTGCGCTTCAAGGTGTTGAGCGGGGAGGCAAGGCGGCTTGGCATGCGCTTTCCGCGCTTTTCTCACCCCGGCTATTTCGCCGCGCCCGAGTGGGCAGCCCCGCGCAACTTCGTGGCTACCACCGGCCTGCCGATCCGCGACGACGGCACCCAGGAATGCGAAGACCTTACTCTGGCCGCACGCAACGCGCTGCTGGAAATGATCCTGCTGCTGGGCGAGCGCGGCTTCAGTCGCGAGCAGGCCTATGTGATCTGCTCGCTGGCGGTGGATCTGCGGATCAGCAACGCGGTCGACCTGCCCAACGTGATGGTCAGTGCCCTGCTGCCGGAGGCGATCTTCGAGACCGATTGACGCGAATCCGGTTGAAGTGAGTTCTCGATATCATTCAATCGTTTGTTTTATTTAAAACAGTTGTTTTAAATATTGGTAAGATCCTGGCTGCTGTCGACGACCCAGGCCTCGAACCCATGATCAATCCACCTTCCGCCGTCCGGCATCCACCTTCCTCCGCCCGGCCGGACAGCGGCGCCCGCGATCGTCTGCTCGGCGCGGGCCTGCGCCTGTTCGCCGACCGCGGATTCAAAGCGACATCAGTGCGCGAACTCGCTCGCGAAGCCGAAGTGAATGTGGCCGCCATCAGTTACCACTTCGGCGACAAGGCTGCGCTGTATCGCGCCATCTTCAGCACGACGGTGCGCGAGCAGCCGGGCGACCGGAGTATCGACCTGCTGTCGATGCCGCTTGATCAGGCGATGCAGGTTTTCTATCGCGATTTTCTCGAGCCGCTCAAACACGACGAAAACGCGCGGCTGATGATGAAGCTCCACTATCGCGAATTATTCGAGCCCACCGGTGCCTGGCAGCAGGTCGTCGAGCAGGAGATCCGGCCGCAGTTTAAAGTCCTGTGCCAGCTGCTGCAGCGCGCACTCGGTTTGTCTCGGGTCGATCGCGACGTGCACCGCGCCGCGCTGGCGATGGTCGGCATGGCGGTCCACCTGTTCACCTGCCAGAACGAGGTTCGTACGCTGGCGCCTGGCGTCCTCGGCGCCAGCCGCAGCATCGATGTACTCGCCGAGCGCATGGCCGGGTATGCCTGCGCCATTGTCGAAGGGGAACGCGCACGCCGGGCTCGAGAGCCGCAAGCCCCTGACAGCGGCCGCGAACTCCGCGGGCAGGAGAAAAGCAGCGAACCGCGCGGGCGGGAGAAAAAATGAGGCGATTGCCAATGCCCCTTCGCGCCGGATGCCTGGCCCCGCTGATCCTCCTGTTGACAGCCTGCGCCGGCATCGCACCGGTTGGTCCGGCGCACCAGCGTCCTGATCCGCCGCGCGCCACGAGCTGGCAGGCGCAGCTGCCGCATCAGGGCAGCACCGCCGATCTCGCCCGCTGGTGGCAGCAGTTCGATGACCCGATGCTGGCGCAGCTGATCGACGCCGCTCAGCGCGAAAGCGGGTCGATCGCGCAGGCGGCCGGTCGCATCGCCGATGCCCAGGCTGCGGTTGTCCGCGCGGCGGCGGCGGCCCTGCCGTCATTGGATGCGACCGCATCGCGCACGCGCGGCCCGATCACCTTTGGCGGCCCGGTCATCTTGCGCACCCAGGACCAGCTGCAGTTGCAGTCCGGCTGGGAGATCGATTTGTTCGGTGGCCGGCTGCGCGATCGGCAGGCCAGCTCGGCGCGCCTCGATGCCCGCGGCGCCGAGTGGCATGAGGCAAGAGTATCGGTCGCCGCCGATACCGCCAACCAGTACCTGGCGCTGCGCGCCTGCGAGCGTCAGGCAGGCCTCGACGAGGCCGACCTGCGCTCGCGGCGAGAATCCGAACGCCTGACCGAGATTGCGCTGCAGGCGGGCTTGCAGTCGGGCGGCCAGGCGGCATTGCTGCGTGCCGGCTCGGCCGATCAGGCCAGCCGGGTGCTCGCCCAGCAGGCGCAATGCGCGCTCGCCATCAAGGCGCTCGTCGCGCTGACAGGGATGGACGAAACAGCGCTGCGCCGCCAGCTCGAAGCGCGGGCCGCGGTTCTGCCTGAACCGCGACTCTTCGTCGTTGAATCCTTGCCCGCGCAATTGATCTCGCAACGCCCCGACCTGGCTGGCGCCGAGGCCGAACTCGCCGCAGCCAGCGCGGACATCGGAGTTGCGATCGCCGACCGATACCCGCGCGTTTCGCTCGCCGGTTCGATCGGCCCGCTGCGTTTCGAGGCCAACGGCGTGACGCTCAACGCAACCACCTGGTCGCTGGGCCCATCCATCACCGTGCCGCTGTTTGACAACGGGCGTCGCGCGGCCGCTGTCGACTCCGCGCGCGCGCGCCACGCCAGCGCGCAAGCCCTATACCAGCAGAAGATCCGGCTCGCCGTTCGCGAAGTCGAAGAAGCATTGGTGAGACTGGCGAGTGCGCGACAACGCCAGACGCAGGCTGACCGCGCTTCACTCGGTTACCGGGACTCATTGAATGCAGCCCAGCAGCGCTGGCAAGCCGGTCTGGGCAATCTTCTCGAGCTCGAAGAGTCGCGCCGGCTTACCCTCCAGGCCGACATGGCGGCCGCTGCCCTGCAACGCGAACGCGTCGCGGCCTGGATCGCTCTGTACCGCGCCCTCGGCGGTGGCTGGTCCGCCGACGCAAACCCGCAGGCAAGCGTCACGGCCAATCCGAATCGATGATTCCCAGGACTCTCCCCATGACCGCCTCTTCCCCTCGAGCGTCGCTATTGCGCATATCAGTCGTCGTGTTCGTCATCGGCATGCTGGCCAGCGTGTTCAGCCTGTCCGCCGAAGCCCAGGGATCGAAAGAATCAAAAGACCAGAGTGCTTCGGCCAAAGGCGCCGGCGCGCCCGCTGCGCCCGCTGCGCCCCAGAAACCAGCGCTGGTGGTCACGGTAGCCACGCCCACGCGCGTCGATGTCGCCGATCGACTGTCCGCGAACGGCAGCATCGCCGCCTGGCAGGAGGCGTCGGTGGGCACGGAAATCGGCGGCTTGCGTCTGTCCGAGGTTCTGGTAAACGTGGGCGATGTGGTGAAGAAGGGGCAGCTGCTGGCGCGTTTCGCCACCGATACCGTGCAGGCCGATCTGGCCAATGTCCAGGCAGCTCTGGCCGAAGCCCAGGCAGCACTGGCCGAGGCGCAGAACAACGCCGCTCGGGCCCGTCAGGTCAAAGACACAGGCGCGCTCAGCGCGCAGCAGGTGAGCCAGTATCTGACGGCAGAGGCCACCGCGGCGGCACGTCTGCAATCGGTCGGCGCGCAACTGCAGCTGCAGCAGTTGCGCCTGCGTCAGGCCCAGGTGCTCGCACCCGATGATGGTGTCATCTCGGCACGCAGCGCCACGGTCGGCGCGGTGCTTCCGGTGGGCCAGGAGCTGTTCCGGATGGTGCGCCGCAATCGACTCGAATGGCGTGCGGAGATCACCGCCAGCGAACTCGAACGGGTCCGGATCGGCCAGCGTGTCGACGTGGTCGCGGCCAATGGCGCGCGCCTGGACGGCAAGGTGCGCATGATCGCCCCGACGGTCGATCCGCAATCGCGCACCGCCATCGTCTACATCGATCTGCCGATCGGCACGAGTGCGCGGGCCGGCATGTTCGCTCGCGGTGACATCGTCCTGGGTCAAAGCGCGGCGCTCACCGTGCCACAGCAGGCGCTGGTGGTGCGCGAGGGCTTCAGCTATGTGTTCGAACTCAAGCCCGATGGCCGGGTGAGCCAGCGCAAGGTGACGGTGGGGCGAAGGGTCGCCGACCGGGTGGAGCTGACCGGCGGGCTGGCGCCAGATGCGCGGGTGGTGGTGGCGGGCGCCGGATTCCTGAACGACGGCGACCTGGTCAAGGTCACACAGGCCGCGAAGTGAGGCGGGCGACAGCATGAATTTCTCCGCATTTTCCATCAAGAACCCCATTCCCGCGGTGCTCCTGTTCATCCTGCTCACGCTGGCCGGCATCATCAGCTTCCAGAAGAGCGAGGTCCAGGATTTCCCGGACATCGAATTGCCGGTCGTCACAGTCGATGCGAGCCTGCCCGGCTCGGCGCCGGCGCAGCTCGAAACCGAAGTGGCGCGCAAGCTCGAGAACTCGATTGCCACCCTTCAGGGTGTCAAGCACATCTACACCCGCATCCTCGACGGGCAGGTCACCGTCAATGTCGAATTCGTTCTCGAGAAAAACGCCTCGGATGCGGTGAATGAAGTCCGCGATGCGATCAGCCGGGTGCGCGCCGATCTGCCCAGCGACCTGCGCGACCCTGCGGTCAGCAGGGCCTCCACGGCCGGGCGGGCGGTGCTGATTTTCACCGTGAGCTCCGAGCGACTGGACGAGGAAGGCGTGTCCTGGTTCATCGACAACACCGTGGCCAAACGGCTCCTGACCGTGCCGGGCGTGGGACTGATCAAGCGGGTGGGCGGGCTGCAGCGCGAAGTGCGCGTGGCGCTCGACGCCCAGCGGATGGCAGCCCTGAATGTATCGGCGCTCGATGTGTCGCGGCGCCTGAAGCTGGTTCAGCAGGAGGCGCCGGGCGGGCGCGGCGACGTCGGCGGCGCCGAGCAGGCGGTGCGCACGATCGCAACCGTGCGCACGGCGGCCGAACTGGGGTCGCTTGAGCTGCCCCTGGCGGATGGTCGCCAGCTGCGTCTGGATCGCGTCGCAACCATCACCGACACCACCGCCGAACGCCGCTCGCTCGCCTTGTTCGACGGCAAGCCGACGGTCGGCTTCGAAGTGATGCGCACGCGCGGTGCGGGCGAGGTCACCGTGGCCGACGGCGTGCGGGCCGCGGTCGAACAATTGCGCCAGGCGCATCCCGGCATCGCGTTCGTCGAAGCCATCGACAACGCCGGCCCGGTCGTCGAGAACTTCAATGGTTCGATGCACATGCTCTACGAGGGCGGGCTGCTCGCCGTCATCGTGGTCTGGGCATTCCTGCGTGACTGGCGCGCGACGCTGGTGAGCGCGGCCGCGCTGCCTCTGAGCGTGATCCCAACCTTCGTCGGCCTGGCCTGGTTAGGTTTCACCTTGAACACGGTGACGCTGCTCTCGCTGGCGCTGGTGGTCGGCATCCTGGTCGACGACGCGATCGTCGAGATCGAGAACATCGAGCGCCACCTTCGCATGGGCAAAACACCGCGCCAGGCTGCGCTGGAAGCCGCCGATGAGATCGGGCTGGCGGTCATTGCCACCACCTTCGCACTGGTGGCGGTATTCCTGCCGACCGCGTTCATGGCTGGCATACCAGGCAAGTTCTTCAAGCAGTTCGGCTGGACCGCGGTGCTGGCCATCCTCGCTTCACTGGTGGTTGCGCGCCTGCTGACGCCGATGATGGCTGCCCACCTGCTCAAGCCGGCCAAAGTCGGTGAGGTAAAGGACGGCTGGGTCATGCGGCGATACCTGGCAACCGTTCGATGGTGCATCCGCCATCGCCTGATCACCGCGCTGTTGTCGGCTGCGTTTTTCGCCGGCTCCCTGGCCCTGGTGCCGCTGCTGCCCACCGGTTTCGTTCCTTCGGCCGATCGTGGCCAGACCATGGTGACCATCGAACTGCCGCCCGGCAGCACCTTGGACGAAACGCTGAAGGCCGCTGAGCGGGCAAGGCTCGA
>JAYVOV010000247.1:0-26963 GCA_043757735.1 Burkholderiaceae bacterium | reverse complement strand
GCACGGAGTCGCAGGCCAGCAGCCTGCAGGAGACGTCCTCGAGCATGGAGCAGCTGACGCAGACGGTGCGCAGCAACGCCGACAGCGCGCGGCAGGCCAATCAGCTCGCGCTCAGCGCATCCGATGTGGCTGAAAAAGGCGGCATTATCGTTGGCGAGGTGGTGCAGACGATGGAGTCGATCACCGAAAGCTCCCGGCGGATTGCCGAGATCATCGGCGTGATCGACGGCATTGCGTTTCAGACCAATATCCTGGCCTTGAACGCGGCGGTTGAAGCCGCCAGGGCCGGCGAGCAGGGTCGCGGATTCGCGGTGGTGGCAGGCGAGGTGCGCAGCCTGGCGCAGCGCTCGGCCGATGCCGCGCGCGAGATCAAGGGCTTGATCACCGTGTCTGTGAACGAGGTCGAAAACGGCTCCAGGCTGGTCAAAGGGGCGGGTACGACGATGGGCGAAATCGTTGCTTCGGTGAAACGGGTGACCGACATTATCGGTGAGATCAGTGCCGCTACGAGCGAACAGAGTATGCAGATCGGCCAAGTGAACAGCGCCGTGGTGCAACTCGATCAGATGACTCAACAGAACGCCGCGCTGGTCGAACAGAGCGCCGCGGCCGCTGAGAGCTTGAGGGATCAGGCCGACAATCTGGGCAAGAGCGTTGAGGTTTTCCGTCTCGACGTCCACGGCGCGAAGGTGGTCGAACCGCGTGCCGAGTCTGCTGCACGGTCTGCGCCGGTCAAGATTGCGCCGGCTTCGCGGGCTCCGATCCGATCGACGCCAACGGTATCATCGCCGGCAGCGCCGGCGCTCAAAGTGGCCGGGAGTGCGCTGGCCCGGCAGACGGCTGCGGCCAAGTCGACGGCATTGCAGGCGTCTGGGCGGATTTCCGCTTCACCCGGCAGGCCAAAGCCTGCCATGGCCGCTGCTTCGTCCGAGCCTGTCAGCGCCGTGCCGCACTTGCACTCGCCTTCTCCTCGGATGCCGTCCAACCAAGACGACTGGGAAACCTTTTGAATACCAGTCGATCTGGCGCTCGAAGGCCACGCGGGCGCAAAGCGATGAGCAGTTTTTTGAGCCAAAGGCAGCCGGAGGCGCGCAAGCGCGACCATGAGTGACGGAACCGCTTATGCAAGCGCCGAATCCAAGCTCACCCCCGCCGATTTCGAACGGGTCCGCGATCTGATCTATCGGCACGTCGGCATCAATTTGCCGCCGAGCAAGCGAACGATGGTTTTCAGCCGGCTTTCCCGGCGCCTCAGGGACACCGGCCAAGAAACTTTCAGTGCGTATCTGGACAGCGTTAGTGGACCGCAGAGCGGCGAGTGGCAGCAGTTCGTCAATGCCTTGACGACCAACCTGACGTCGTTCTTCCGTGAGGCCTATCACTTCCCGGTGCTGGCCGAATTCCTGAAAGAACGTGCCGCGCCGTCGCATCCGCCCTCGATCTGGTGTGCGGCTGCCTCGACGGGCGAAGAACCGTACTCGCTGGCTATTACAGCGCTCGAGGCATTGGGCGCGCGCGGTGGCGCGAAGATATTCGCGTCCGATATCGACACCAACGTGCTCGCCACGGCACGGCGTGGTGTCTACCCGGTGGCCGCGGTCGAATCGCTCGAGCCGGCAATGCGCAATCGGTACTTCATGCGCGGCGTACGTGACAATGCCGGCTTTGTCAGGGTGCGCCCCGAGGTGTCGGCGCTGGTGAGCTTTGGTCAGGTCAATCTGTCGGCTCAGCAGTGGCCGTTTCGCGAGCCCTTCGACGTCATTTTCTGCCGCAACGTCATGATCTACTTTGACGGCAAGGTGAAGTCGGGCGTGCTGGAGCGGATGCATCGCGCGCTTCGCCCCGATGGCCTGCTGTTCGTAGGCCACTCAGAGAACTTCACCGATCGCCGCGACTTGTTCCAACTGCAGGGCAAAACAGTCTATCGAAGGGTCGGGTGACGCGATGCTGCAGAGCACTCCCATGCTGGAAGCGCTCAAACGGCGTCCGCGCCGCGAGGGTGAGGCTTCTTTTTTCTTTTTCGATCACGTCTTCAATTCTGAGGCCTGCAAGATTCTGCCGGGCGAGTTCTTCGTCTACAACCAGGACATCGTCATTCAGACGGTGCTGGGTTCGTGCGTGGCGGCCTGCATCGCCGACCGAGGTGTGGGTGTCGGTGGCATGAATCACTTCATGCTCCCCGATGGCGACGACTCTTCTGCGCGCTACGGTGTGTTCGCGATGGAGATCCTGATCAATGACATTCTGAAGGCCGGGGGGCGCCGTGGCAGTCTCGAGGCGAAGGTATTCGGGGGCGGGGCTGTCATTCAGGGCATGACGCAACTGAACGTCGGCAAGCAGAACGTCGTGTTCGTCGAACGCTTTCTGGACAACGAACGCATTCCGATCATCTCCAAAGATGTGCTCGACGTCTATCCGCGCAAAGTCTGCTTTCTGCCCAAGAGCGGCCGCGCACTGGTCAAGAAACTGGCGCCTGCGACGATCTCGACAGTGGCGCGCGAAGAGACGACCTATCGAAGCCGTGTCAAACAGAAGGAACCGGCGGGCTCGGTCGAGTTGTTCTGACCGGGATTTTTTGGATACGCGGTAATCGCAAGTGAGCGGGACGAGGAGCTGGCATGGAAAAGACCAAGGTGCTTGTGGTGGACGATTCGGCGCTGGTGCGCAGCCTGCTCGCCGGCATCGTGAATGCGCAATCCGACATGGTGTGCGTCGGAGCGGCCAGCGATCCCTATGGGGCTCGCGAAATGATTCGCAACCTGAATCCGGATGTCCTGACCCTCGATGTCGAGATGCCGCGCATGGATGGCCTCGATTTCCTCGAGAAGCTGATGCGGCTGCGGCCGATGCCGGTAGTGATGGTCTCGACGCTGACCGAACGCGGTGCCGAAGTGACCATGCGCGCGCTCGAGCTCGGTGCGATCGACTTTGTCGCCAAACCCAAGATCGGCGTTTCGCGCGGGCTAAATGAGGCCGCGACCGAGATCGTCGACAAGATCCGAATCGCGTCACGGGCTCGGGTGTTCCGCCGCGCGGGTGCGCCCGCACCGCAACCGGCAGCGGCGGGTGCGCCGGGCGCGGTCGCCCCCAGAGCTGCTGCTTTTGCGGCGCAGTCCGCGCCCGCGGCCACTGGCGCACGCGCTTTCGGTGCTGCCAGCGCTGTTGGCGCGACCGTGCCGCGACAAGGCACCGAAAAACTGGTCGCCATCGGTGCATCGACGGGCGGCACCGAGGCGATCCGCGCAATTCTGGTAACCCTGCCGCACGACTTCCCCGCGGTGGTCATCACGCAGCACATGCCTGCTGGTTTTACCCGCAATTTTGCCGACCGGCTGAACTCGCAGTGCCGCATTGAAGTGCGCGAAGCACGACATTACGATCGTCTGATGCCAGGCCACGCCTACATCGCGCCGGGCGGGCAGCATCTGCGTGTCGAGCGCAGTGGTGCCAATTATGTCGCGGCACTCGATGAAACCGAGCCGGTGAACCGGCACCGGCCGTCGGTCGAAGTCCTGTTCAATTCAGTGGCGCAGTGTGTCGGGCCCAATGCGATCGGTGTGATGCTTACTGGTATGGGCCGCGACGGCGCCGACGGGATGCGCCGCATGCGCGACGCTGGGGCGTACAACATTGCCCAGGACGAAGCGACCTGTGTGGTTTACGGCATGCCGCGAGAAGCGGTGCTGGCCGGAGCCATTCATGAGTCGTTGCCGATCCAGGCGATCGGTGCTCATCTGGAGGAGCGACTGCGCGCCTTCTCTGGCGTCAGTCATCGAATCTGACCCCGGCTAGCGGGTTCAGTGAAGCAGTGGTCCCTGGCCTGCGCGCTGCCGCGCTTGACGGCCTCGGAAGATGGTCTGCAGGACCCGAGTGGTGCCGAGAATCACGCCTTCCTGGCCGATCGTGTGGCTTGCGTCTTCATTGATGTCCAGTGTCACCTGCGCACCCGCAGCCAGCAGTCCGCGCAGAGCCTGGCGGGCGTGAACCACAGGAACGATTGAGTCCAGTTCGCCGTGAATGAGGTGGATGCTGGCTTCGATGCGTTCGTCGGCGCGGATCGGCGAGGCCAGGCGTGCCGCATACGCGACGGCAATTTCTGCCAGTCCGGGGTGGTTTCGCACGACCTCCAACGCGACGGTGGCGCCTTGCGAGAAGCCAATCAGTACGATGCGCTCGGCGCTCAGGCCGCAGGCGTTCTGCAGGGATTTCACACGCCGCACGACCGCGTCGGCGGCCTCGCGCACGCCGGCGCGCCGATCTTCGGCCACGCCACGGGTGTCGTACCAGTCAAAGCCCACTGCGCCAGGGCTCGGCCGCAGCCCCTGAAGCAGCGCTGCGGTGGCGCCGGGGAATTTCAGCTGCCAGGCAATGGCCAGCGGCGCGAGCGTTTCTGGACGGGATCCGGCGCCGTGCAGGAAAATCAGCAGCCTGGGCGGCCCGCTGGCCGAGATTGCAGGCAGCTCGAGCCAGAGCTGATCTTGCGGATCGAGGGGCGCCGGTAGCGATTCAGGCACTTCGATTCCTCAAAACAGGCGCCGTCCCAGCCACCAGGCCATTGCCGAAACGGCGGCCGAGGCGGGGATCGTCAGGATCCAGGCCCAGACGATATTGCCGGCAATGCCCCAGCGAACAGCTGAGACCTTCTGCGCTGAACCGACGCCGACGATCGCGCCGGTGATGGTGTGGGTGGTGGACACCGGGATGCCCAGGATCGAAGCCAGGAACAGCGTGATCGCCCCGCCGGTTTCAGCGCAGAAGCCGCCGATCGGTTTGAGTCTGGTGATCTTCTGGCCCATGGTCTTGACGATGCGCCAGCCGCCGAACAGAGTGCCCAGAGCGATCGCGGCGTAGCAGGAGACGATCACCCAGGTGGGCGGCAGGACGTCCTGCGTCGACGTGTAGCCCGCTGCGATCAGCAGCAGCCAGATGACTCCTATTGTTTTTTGCGCATCGTTGCTGCCGTGGCCCAGGCTGTAGAGGCCGGAAGAAATCAGCTGCAGGCGCCTGAACCAGCGATCCATCCGTCGCGGCGTGGATCGGAAGAACATCCAGGAAACCGCGAGCATCAGCAGGGCTGCCAGCGCAAAACCCAGCAGCGGCGAAATCAGGATGAATGCAGCGGTTTTGAGCAGCCCGGGCAGAAACAGCGCCCCTGCGCCGGCTTTGGCAACGGTGGCGCCCGTCAGGCCGCCGATCAGCGCATGCGAGGAACTCGAGGGAATGCCGTAGTACCAGGTGATGATGTTCCAGAAGATCGCACCGACCAGTGCTCCGAAAATCACATAGTGGTCGACCACCGTGGGGTCGACGATTCCCTTGCCGACGGTGGCGGCCACATTGAGCTGAAAGACGAAGATTGCGAGAAAGTTGAAGAAAGCCGCCCAGACCACCGCCTGATAGGGTTTGAGCACGCCAGTCGACACGACGGTGGCGATCGCGTTGGCCGCGTCGTGGAATCCGTTCATGAAGTCGAAGGCCAAAGCAAGCACGACGAGTGCCGCGACCACCCAGAAAGCAATGGAGAGTTCCTGCATCCTGCTGGTCCTGCCGGCCGCGCGCGCGCCGAATCAGGCGTTCTCGAGGACGACGCCCTCGATCACGTTGGCGACGTCCTCGCACTTGTCGGACACCGCCTCCAGGAGTTCGTAGATGGCTTTGAGTTTGATGAGCTGCCGGACATCGCTTTCGTCGCGAAACAGCTTCGACATCGCCGAGCGCATGACCCGGTCGGCGTCGGATTCGAGGCGATCGATCTCGGTGCACAGCTTGAGCAGCGCGTCGGCGTTTTCCATGCTCGAGAGCATACCCACTGCGGTGCGGACCCGGTCGCAGCACATCTGGTTCAGATCGGCGAGCTGCTGAGCCTCGGGCGTGACCCGCTGCAGGTCGTAGAGCATGGCGGATTCGGCGACGTCCCGGATCAGATCGAGGATGTCGTCCATCTGCGTGATGAGCTGATGGATGCTGTCCCGATCAAACGGCGTGATGAATGATTTGTGCAGCAGCGCGACGGTTTCGTGGGTGATCTTGTCGGCGGCCTTCTCGATCATGTCGATCGCTTCGATGCTGCGCTGGCGCGCCAGCACGTCGCCGTAGTTGGTCATCAGCTCGGCGAGTTCGCGGCTGCCCTGCGCGATGCGGTCGGCATGCTGGTTGAAGAGGTCGAAGAATTTGCCCTCGCGGGGCATCAGACTTCCGAACATATTGGCAGGCTCACTGTGAACGCGGGGCAAGGGTAGCAGAAATGACCGGTGCCACTCCGAATGCACTGCCGGCAATCGCTGCAGCGACACAGCGCCGGCGATGTGCAGGCCGGCGGCGCGATCAGGTCTGGGTTCGGCGTTGAATGCAGTCGATGTAGGCGTTTGAATCGGGCATGGCGCGATCGCGTTGCGCCTGCCAGACCACCTGCCCCAGGCACTCGATGATTTCGTGGGCGGCTTCGTGGAGCGAACTGCGGCGGGCAGCCAGACGCTGGTAGGCCGCGCGAATTCCAGGCGGCTGATCGATGGAGACTTGTTCCGACACCGCCAGATGCATCGACAGATGCAGGAACGGATTGGTGCGACCCGCGTCCACCGCGTATTCGGCGCTCAGTGCGGTGTCCAGGTCGGCCAGATCGGCGTGGTACTCCGGATGCTCCAGCATCCAGTCCAGCGCCATCGCCTCGAGCGGCGTCAGCGGCTGTGCCTGGAGGTGTTTTCGCCATGCTTCGCAGAAGAAGCGGCGGACGTCGTCTTTACCGGGATTGAACATGCTCAGGCTCGGGGGTCTTCGGGCGGAATCGGCAGAGATCGGCGATCGGGCAGCGCCAGCATTCGGGACGCCGCGCCTTGCAGATATAACGACCGTGCAGGATCAGCCAATGGTGGGCGTAGCCGCGAAAAGCCGGCGGCACATTGCGCCCGAGTTTTCGTTCCACCACATCGACGTTTGCGCCCAGTGCGAGGCCGGTCCGGTTGGCGACCCGAAAAACATGGGTATCGACCGGGATCGTCGGTTCGCCGAAGGCGACATTGAGCACCACGTTGGCGGTTTTTCGGCCGACCCCGGGCAATGCCTGCAGCGCTTCCAGAGAGTGCGGGATCTCGCCGCTGTGACGCTCGACCAGGATCTGGCAGGTTTGAATCAGATGCCGGGCTTTCGATCGATACAGACCGATCGTCTGCACGTAAGGGATCAGGCCTCGTTCGCCGAGTTCGAGGATTGCGGCCGGCGTGCGTGCGGCCGCAAACAGCTTGCGGGTCGCGAGATTCACGCTCTTGTCGGTGGCCTGGGCTGACAGCAGCACCGCCGTGAGCAGCTCGAACGGGGTTTCGTATTCGAGCTCTGTCCGGGGTGCGGGGTTCAACGCCTGCAGCCGCTCGAATGCGGCCTGTCGTTCGGCCGGCGTCATGAGGTGCCCGCGGCCGAGACCCGTTCGCGCGCGCGGCGGATGGCGGCTTGGATCACCGCCCGCTTGCGCTGGGTGGCGGCGATGTCGGGTTCGCTGGTCAGCGCGTCGAGCTTGGCCACGGCCTTGTTCGCGAGGCGGGCCTGATCGTCGAGATGGTCGCGCTGCAGGCGGGCGGCTCGTCGGCGATGCCTTGCGCGGGCGAGGTTCGCGTCGTCGGCGCTCCAGCCCGCCGGCGCGGGTGTCATCACGATGCAGTCGACCGGGCAGGCCGGCACACAGAGATCGCAGCCGCTGCACAGATCGCCGATGACGCTGTGCATGCGCCTGGGCGCGCCGATGATGGCGTCCAGCGGGCAGGCAGTGATGCATTTTGTGCAGCCGATGCAGATCTGTTCGTCGATCTGTGCGACGTAGCGCTCGCGGGTCATGCCGCGCGTGTTGTCCAGCGCCAATGCCGGGAGGCCCAGGAGCGTGGCGAGTTTGAGCACCCCTGGCTGGCCACCGGGCGGACAGCGGTTGATCGGGACTTCGCCGGTCGCAATCGCCTGCGCGTAGGGTAGGCAGCCGCCGAAGCCGCACTGCGTGCATTGTGTCTGCGGCAGCAGCGCATCGATGCGCTCGATCAGATCGGCCGCAGGCGCGAGGGGCAGGGGGGAGATTGCAGTGGGCACCAGCTGATTATAGATTCGCGCTCGTTTTGTCGGCGGTTTTGACACTTCCCGAACGATGGCCGACGCTGGCCAGGACGGGAATGTTGCGTTTCTCTTTTATATGACTGAAATATAAGAGATTTCAATGACTGATCGAACGCAGATCAACTGTTGGCATGGAGTTTGCATGTTGGATCGGGCGGTGCGGAAAGTAGGGCCGGACCGCCTCTTTGACCAAAAAAAACCAGCTGGGACCGGGTGGGCGTTGCAAGCGCTCACCCGTTTTTTTGTCACGCGACCGCGTTCAAGCGTCGTGTGCCCGCTCGGCGGCGGTTGGCGACGATGAAGTCGCGCACCTGGGGGTAGATCATTTCGCGCCAGCGTCGGCCGCTGAAAATACCGTAATGGCCGGCGCCTTCGGCGGTCAGGTGCTGCTGGTGCGCGGCAGCGATGCCGGTGCACAGCGTGTGCGCCGCCTGCGTCTGGCCGGAGCCCGAGATGTCGTCGAGTTCGCCTTCAATGGTGAACAGCGCCACGCCGCGGATGTCTTCGGGGGCGACGCGGATGCGCTTGCCCTCGAAATTGATGTGCCACTGACCCAGCGGCAGAAGGTGGTCCTGGAACACGGTGCGGATGGTGTCGAGGTAGTACTCGGCGGGCAGGTCGAGCACCGCGTTGTATTCGTCGTAGAACTTGCGATGGCCATCGACGTCGTCGAGATCGCCGCGAATCAGATCGAGGTAGTAGTCGTAGTGCGAGGTCATGTGGCGATCGGGGTTCATTGCCACGAAGCCGGCATGTTGCAGAAAGCCGGGATACACCCGGCGGCCGGCACCTGCGTACTTGCCAGGCACTGTGTAAATCACATTGCGTTCGAACCAGCCGAAGCTGTGGTTCGTGGCCAGGTTGTTCACTTCGGTGGGGCTGCTGCGGGTGTCGATCGGGCCGCCCATCATGGTCATGGACAGCGGCACCTTGGGATCTTGCAGCGTCGACATGATCGAGACCGCAGCCATTACCGGAACAGTGGGCTGGCACACCGAGATCAGGTGCACGTCCGGCCCGAGATGGCGGATGAATTCGATGCAATAGGCGACGTATTCGTCCAGATGGAAAGGACCGTTGGCAACCGGCACGTGGCGGGCATCGAGCCAGTCGGTCACGTACACATTGTGGTCGGGCAGCAGCGCCCGCACGGTGTCACGCAGCAGGGTTGCATGATGGCCGGACAGAGGGGCCACCAGCAGCACGACGGGATCGTCGGCGCGGTGGGCCAGCGCCTTGGGCAGCATGCGTTCAAACTTGAGCAGGCGGCAGAAGGGTTTGCTGATTTCGATGCGTTCGGCAACCGTCACATCGTGTTCTTCGATGCGGGTGGTGCGATGCCCGAATTCGGGCTTTTCATACTCTTTGCCCAGGCGGTGCAGCAGTTCCAGCCCTGCCGACACGCGGCTGGCCATCGGCAGGTAGGAAAGTGGGCTGTATGGGTTGGCGTAGAGCGCGCTCACCGACTCGGCCCAGATTGATACCGGGTGGAGCACAGCTCTTTGAAGTTCTCGCAATTGATACAGCATTGATCGACTCTCCGGGAACCAAATTGTCTGGCTAAAAAGCGGTCTGGCTAAAAAGCTAAGCCAGTTATTCTACGGGTGCTTGCTGCGATGCACAATCGCGGGTGCGTCTACAGTTTTGTTAGATGAAATAACAGTTGCCTCACCACCGGTACCCTGGCTGCAGGGATTGTCCTGCCGAGAGCACTTGCCGGGCGCCGTTCGCCACGATTGCATCGATGCCCAGGGTAGGCCCGCCCTGTGCGGTGTCGAATCGATATCCGAGGAGTGTCGGCAACGGGTCGACAGGCGTGACCAGGCCGCGCCCGGGGTCGACCGACGGCACCGAACAGCGGGTGCCTGGAGGGGTGGGCCTGGGCTCGCTCAGGTCGGCGCCGTGCACTGCTGCAGCCAGCTGCGCGTCAGGCGCTCCTGCAGGGCGTTCTGGCGCAGCCGTTGATCGAGCATCGGGAAATCGACTTCATCGAGCGGCTGATCCTGGTTGAAGCACGAGAACACATAGCGCACTACGCCGGTCTGCGGGTCGCGGTGCGCCTGCAGACACTGGGCGCAGACTTCTTTCATCATGCATTGCATTGGCGAGTTGATCGATCCCAGCGCGATGTGCCCAGGCTTCAGATGCGCCGCGAGCATCCGGTGCCGAGCGCCGGTGACCGCTGCCATCATGCGGTCCGAGCCGATTGCCACGATCCGGTCGGCCGCGGACAGCGCAATCCCGGGCGCGCCGAGTCTGCCCTGCGCCCAGGCCAGCATCGCATCGACGATGTTGCCGACGAAGCTGCGATCCTGCGGGCGTCCCGGCTCGAAGCCGGGCGCTTCGTCGCAGCACCAGACGACGATATCGGCGGCTGCTTCGATGTCGGCCACTTTGTAGCGGTCGATGTGTTTTTTATAGCCGGCGAAATACAGCACGCGGGAGCCAGCGGCACGAAACGCCGCGCCGATCGAAAACAGCACCGCGTTGCCCAGGCCGCCGCCGACCAGCACGACGGTTTCGCCGGGCTCGATTTCAGTCGGTGCGCCGGTGGGGCCCATCAGCACGACCGGCTCTCCCGGACGCAGACGCGCGCACAGATTGGACGATCCACCCATTTCGAGAACGATCGTGGAGACGAGTCCCTGCTCTCGATCGACCCAGGCGCCGGTCAGGGCGAGCCCCTCCATGGCCAGGCGGGTGCGATGGCCAGCAATGTCGACCTGGTCGGCGAGCACCTCGAAATTCTGCAGCCGATAGAACTGTCCGGGTCTGAACTGACGCGCGGCCATGGGTGCGCGCACCACGACTTCGACGATGTTGGGCGTCAGGCGATCGACCCGCACCACGGTGGCCCGCAGCAGGCCGTTGATCGTCGCGGCGAAGGTCTCGAAGGGCTCGGCGCTGGCTGGCTGGCGCTCGGCCAGCAGGCGCGACACTACCGGATAGCCCTGTTTGGCCGAGCCCATTGCCTTGACCACGTTGCCGAAGAACGACGGGTGAAGATCGCCGAAAAACGACAGCATGCGGCCATCGGCCATTCGCCCGAGCAGCACCTGCGCGCTGGCCGGTTTGCTGGTGGCCGGTTCTGGGCGCACCGGCTGGCCGTGTTCATCGATCGCGCGGAAGTACCGGTCATCGAGGCTGAAATGGGTCGGGTCTTCGCGCGACAGCACGGTATTGGGTTGGGTGCCGGCGGCGATGAAGATTGCGCGCGCCGGCCAGACGGCCTCGTCGCCTTGCGTCCAGCGGCCATCGTCACCGCGAATCTGGCGGCGCAGCGCAATGGCCTGCACGGCGCCCTGAGCGTCGACGTCGATGCGTGCGGGTGCCACGCACTCGGCAAAACGGATGCCTTCTTCGAGCGCTTTTTCGACCTCTTCGTGATTCAGCGTGTACGAGGGGCTGTCGATCAGGCGCTTGCGATAGGCCAGTGTGACGCCGCCCCACGACTGAAGCAATTCAATGATCTGCGCCGTCTCGCCAGCCGCAGCCGCGCGTGCGCGCTCGGCGCGAATGGCTCGGCCATGCGCAATGAACTCGTCGCCGGTTTGCGCGTCTTCGTGGCTCCAGCCCTCGCGTACCGCTGATTCTCCCTGGATTGCGACCAGCGCCTCGTGACGGTCGAGAAACTTCTCGACCTGGACCACGTAATAGGCGAGCGATTCGGTGGCGGTGTCGATGGCGGTAAGGCCGCCACCGATCACGACCACCGGCAGGCGCAGCTGCATGTTGGCCAGGGAGTCGGTACGAGCCGCGCCGGTCAGCTGCAGGGCCATCAGGAAGTCGCTGGCGGTGCGCACGCCGCGCGCCAGGCCGTTGGGGATGTCCAGCGTGGTCGGGCGTCCGGCGCCCATGGCCAGCGCAATGTGATCGAAGCCCAGCGCAAAGGCGTCGTCGACGCCGAGCGTGCCGCCAAAGCGCACACCGCCGATCATCGAGAAGGTGCTGCGCCGTTCAAGGAGCAGACGGATTACTTTCAGGAAATTTTTGTTCCAACGGACCGTGATGCCGTACTCGGCGACGCCGCCGAAGCCCGCCATGACCCGGTCATCAAGCGGCTCGTAGAGGGTGGTGATGTCTTCCACCGGCTCGAAGCCGACGCGTGAGCCGTTGCCGGCGACACCGCACAGGGCAGGGGGCAGCGGTTCAATCTTGAGGCCGTCGATACCGACCACCGCATGGCCATCGTTCATCAGGTGGTGGGCGAGCGTGAAACCGGCAGGGCCCATGCCCACGACCAGCACCTTGCGTCCGCTGTCGGGCGCCGGCAGCGGGCGGCGCAGGTTCAAGGGGTTCCAGCGCGTGAGCAGGGAATAGATTTCGAAGCCCCAGGGCAGCTCGAGCACATCTTTGAGTGTGCGGGTTTCGGCCTGCGGGATGTCGACCGGCGTCTGCTTCTGATAAATGCAGGACTTCATGCAGTCGTTGCAGATGCGATGCCCGGTGGCGGCGACCATCGGGTTGTCGAGGGTGATCAGCGCAAGAGCGCCCACCGGATGGCCTTGCGACTTGACCAGCTGGAATTCGGAGATCCGCTCTTCAAGCGGGCAGCCGGCCAGCTTGACGCCGAACGGGCTGCGCTTGAAGGGCGCCTGTCCCTGCGCGTCGGGCTTTTCGCGCAGACCTTTGGAGCAGGAGTCTTTGCCTTGCTGATGACACCAGATGCAGTAATTTGCCTGATCGAGCGCGCCCGCGAGGCCGGTGCCGACGTCTGTCAGGGCGAACCCTTCGCGACGGCGCAGGTGGCTGGTGTCGATGGTGGTGACGCGGACTGAATCCGGTGTCTGCGCGTGCGCGTGCAGCAAAAGTGCCAGCGGGTCGATCTTGCCCGGATGTCTGAAAAGCACCTGCTCGCCGTGGCGTTGCTGGCCGGTCTCGGTGTGCACAGCCCAGGCGCAATAGCGGGTGGCCAGCTCGATACGCTCGGTCTCGCCGGCCTGTTGCGCGGCCAGCACCGCCCGCGAAAAAACCAGCTCGTCGAAGGGCTGGCCCAGCCACTCTTCGATCACGGCGAGGGCTGCATCACCATCGAAATCGCCCAATGAGGCCGCATCGGCATAGCTGAGCAGCGCCTGGCGTTTGACGAACTTCCACTTCACGCGGATCAGCGGCGCCAGCGCCTCGTGGCCGGCACGCAGCGCGGCGAGCGGCTCGACGACGTCGAAGAGCTCACCAATGAAACTGTCCAGATGCGGCGCCAGCGCGACCAGCAGCGCCGCCTCTTCTTTGGCCGGCAGGGGCGGCTGGCGGCGGGCGAGCTGCAGGCGTTCGGCCAGCGCATCGTCACGTTCGCGCAGCCGCGCGCTGAACGCCGCGTCGACGCGCTCGAGACCGTCGCGCCGATAAAGGTCGGGAAACGCGAGGCCGAACGCCAGGCCGGACATCAGCGTTCCAGCAGGTTCAGTTTGTCTTTGAGGTCTTTCCAGTCATCGGCGTCGGCCAGCGGCGGCTTGGTGCGGGTGATGCTGGGCCAGAGTTTGGCCAGCTCGGCATTGATCTCGACAAATTTCTGCTGATCGGCCGGCACATCTTCTTCGGCCTTGATGGCTTCAACCGGGCATTCCGGAATACAGACGGCGCAATCGATGCATTCGTCGGGGTCGATGACGAGCATGTTCGGGCCCTCGCGAAAACAATCGACGGGGCAGACATCGACACAGTCGGTGTATCGGCAGCGGATGCAGGATTCGGTGACGACATGGGTCATGTTCGCGTTCCACAGGCAAAAGTTGACGGCGATTCTACCGCGAGGTACTTTGCGGCGACCACTAATGAAGTGTTTGCTTCATTAGTGCCGATGGGAACATGCCAATGACGTCACTGCCCCAGGGGTCTTATCAGCGGGCGCAATCACTCGAGGCGGCTTTGGCTTTGCTCGCCGAGCAGGCGTGCACTGTTCTGGCGGGCGGCACGGATGTTTATCCGTCCCTGATCGATCGCCGGCCTGGTGCGCCGCTGCTCGATATCGGCGGCCTCGAGAACCTGCGTGTCCTGAGCCCCGAGGTCGGGCCCGTGGGCGCCTTTCTCCGACTGGGCGCGCTGACCACCTGGTCGACCCTGGCGCGGGGCGCCTTGCCACCCTGGGCACGCGCGCTCGCGCAGGCGGCCCGCGAAGTGGGCGGTGTTCAAATCCAGAATCGCGGTACGGTGGGCGGCAATCTTTGCAATGCTTCGCCCGCGGCCGATGGCGTGCCCGCGCTGCTTGCGCTGGGCGCGGAAGTCGAACTGGCGAGCCGTGACGCGCGGCGGGTGCTGCGCCTCGACCAATTCATGCTGGGGCCGCGCCGCACCCTGCTGCGCGCCGACGAACTGCTGACTGCCGTCCGGCTGCCGGTGCCGGTGCTGCGTTCGCGCTCGACCTTCGTGAAGCTGGGCCAGCGCCGCTACCTGGTGATCTCGATCGCGATGGTCGCGATTGCGCTCGATCTGGCGGCGGACGACCGGATCGCAGCGGCACGGGTCGCGGTGGGCGCCTGTGGCCCAGTCGCGAGCCGGCTGCCGCTCTTCGAGGAGCGCCTGCACGGTTTACGCCTGCCGGTGTCGCCGACGACTGTGGCTGCATTGGCCGATGAAATGGCACTGGCGCCGCTGCGGCCCATCGATGACGTTCGAGGCAGCGCGGTGTATCGCCGCGACGCGGTGCGCACGCTGCTGTCGCGCGGCGTTGCCGACCTGTCGCGTGACATGCTGTGCGAGGTGCCGCAATGAACGAGTCGCGCGCAGCGCTTGAACTGTCTGCCGGGGCGATGTTCGATTTGCGGGTCAACGGCCGGCCGGTTCGGGTGGCCGGCAGTGGCGCCCGACGCCTGGCCGATGTGCTGCGCGACGACCTTGGTCTGACCGGCACAAAAATCGGCTGCAATGCGGGCGACTGCGGCGCCTGCACAGTGCTGGTAGATGGCGAGCAGGCTTGTGCCTGCCTGGTCGCCATCGGCCAATGTCAGGGCTGCGAGGTGGAGACGGTCGAAGGTCTGGCGCGCGGCGGCGTGGACTTGCCTTCGGCAAGCAGAGCAACTGCGCCAGAAGCCAGCCCAGAAGCCAGCCCAGAAGCCAGCCCGGCGGCCAAGCTCGTTCCAGGCCGATTGCAGCAGGCGTTCATCGATCACGGCGCCGCCCAGTGCGGCATCTGCACGCCGGGCATGCTGATGGCGGCCAGCGATACTTTGAACCGGCATCCGCAGGCGACAGAGGCGCAGGTGCTGGACGGGATCGGTGGTGTGCTGTGTCGTTGCACCGGTTATCGCAAGATCGTCGAAGCAGTGCTTGCGGTGGCGCAACAAAGCGTCGTGCGGGATTCTCTCGAGCCTGCTGCGGGTTCGCGCGAGCGCGCACCGATCGTCTGCGCCGAGCCGCGCGCTGGTGCTGCCGTGGGTGCACGATTGCCGCGCCGTGATGCACTGGCCAAGGTCACCGGGCACGCGCGCTTCGGGGCCGATGAAGCGCCGCACGATGCGTTGTGGCTCAAGGTGATCCGGTCGCCGCACGCCAGCGCCTCGTTTCGATACGGCGATCTCGATGCATTCGTCGAGCGTTTCGGCCTGCACGGCACGGTCACGGCGCAAGACATACCCAACAACCGGTTCGCGATTTTTCCAGACCTGCGCGACCAGCCGGCAGTTGCACCCCTGCTGGTGCGCATGGCGGGCGAAGCAGTGCTGGTGCTGGCCGGCAGCCGCGCCGCACTCGATTCGATCGATCCTGCCGCTGTGCCGATCGAATACCAGCCCTTGCCGGCGGTCGCCGGGATCGACGAAGCACTGGCGCCCGGGGCGCCGCTGGTGCATGCGCGATGGCCCCAGAATGTGCTGTGTCGCGGCCGTGTGGTGCGTGGCGACGTCGACTCGGTATGGGCAGGCGGGGCGGGCCGCATCCACGAAGCGCGACTGCAGACGGCCTATGTCGAACACGCGTACATAGAACCCGAAGCGGGCTGGGCGCGCTTCGAGCGGGCCAGCCCGACACAGGGCGCGCGGGCAATCATTTTTGCCTGCACTCAGACGCCTTACATGGATCGCGACGAAATCGCCTACATGTTCGACCTCGCACCGTCGGATGTGCGCATCGTGCCCTCCGAAGTAGGTGGCGGTTTCGGCGGCAAGCTCGACCTCTCTGTACAGCCCCTGCTGGTGGCGGCCGCGCGCAAGTTCGGCAGAGCGGCGCGGATAGTCTTCGAACGTGGCGAGTCGATGAGCAGCACCACCAAACGGCATCCATCGGAGATGACCGCGAGGCTCGCACTCGACGAACGTGGCGACCTGAGCGCTTATGACTTCAGCGGCGACTTCAATACCGGCGCGTACGCTTCCTGGGGGCCGACAGTGGCCAACCGGGTGCCGATCCACGCGAGCGGTCCGTATCGGGTGCCGAATGTGCGGGCGCAGACCCGTGCCGTGCACACGCATAACGCGGTGTCGGGCGCCTTTCGTGGTTTCGGGGTGCCGCAGTCCACCCTGCTGCTCGAGGGACTGATCGATACCGCGGCGCTCGCCCAGGGGCGCGATCCGCTCGACTACCGCTTCGATCAGGCCTTGCGCGCCGGTGACGTGACGCCCACCGGTCAGCACCTGGCTGCCAGCGTCGGTCTGCGGCAGTGCCTGGCGGCATTGCGGCCGGCCTGGGTGAAGGCTCGCGAACAGGCCGCGGTTTTCAATGCGGCCGCTTTGGATGCGGCCAGTTCGGCCAGTGCGGCCAGTTCGGTCGAGGCACCGGGGCTGGCGGCGACGGGGTCGGCCGATTTACCGGATGGCGTGCGGCGCGGCGTCGGCGTGGCCTGCATGTGGTACGGGATTGGCAATACCGTGATCGCCAATCCCTCGACGATGGCGGTCGGTCTGTGCCCGGACGGCCGCTTCGTCCTCTACAACGGTGCGGTCGACATCGGTCAGGGCACCTTCACGATCATGCCGCAGATCGTCGCCGATGCACTGGGCGTGCCGGTGGCGCTGATCGATCAGGTGGGCCCGGATACTGCGCTGACCGCCGACGCGGGGAAGAGTTCCGCCTCGCGCCAGACCTTCGTGTCGGGCAACGGGGCGCGACTGGCTGGCGAACTACTGCGTGGACAGATGCTGGCGCTGCTCGATCTGCCGCCGGGCGCGCAGCTGCACCTGGATGCCGGCACACTGGTTGGCACGGTGCAGGGTGAAGAGCGGCGGGTCGATCTGGCCACGCTGGCCCTCGACAACCGCGGCCACGTTGCCGTCGGCGAGGGGTATTTCAACCCGCCCACCGTGCCTTTGGATGCCGACGGTCAGGGCGTGCCTTATGCCACCTACGGCTTCGCGGCGCAGTTCGCCGTGGTCGAGGTCGACCAGGGGCTCGGCACGGTGCGCGTGCTCGACATTCACGCGGCTCACGATGTCGGCCGCGCGATCAATCCAACCCAAGTCGAGGGCCAGATTCACGGCGGTATCGCCCAGGGCCTGGGGCTGGCGCTGATGGAGGAGTACATCCCGGGGCGCACCGACAATCTGCACGACTACCTGATTCCCAGCGCCGGCGACATCCCGCCGATCACCGTGCACCTGATCGAAGACCCTGAACCACTCGGGCCTTTCGGGGCCAAAGGCGTGGGCGAGCCGGCGCTGGTCGCGACCGCACCGGCGATACTCAATGCGATCCGTCACGCCACCGGGGTTCGCCTGACTCAGGTGCCGGTCACGCCCGATCGCCTGCGTGCCGCCCTGCTGCGCGCGGGTCGGGGCTCGAGCGCAGCAGCGGGCGCACGCGCGGGCGACCTCGAACAGCCATGAAGGAGCCAATTCGATGAGCACGCAGATGACAAATGCTGGCGATGCCACGAAACCGGTTGGCGGCGCAGGCAGGAAGATCGAGTGCAATGCCTGTCCGGTGTTGTGTCAGATCACCGAAGGCCGCAGCGGCGCCTGTGACCGTTATGCCAACGTCGCGGGCGCCCTGACGCGGGTCGACCCGGTGCTGCTGATGGGCCGCCACTCCGCGGCGGTCGAATTCTCCCGCTCGATGACCGACTGGGATGGCGGCATCGTCGGTTCGGATGTGTTCGTCACCGGCGTGGGGGCCGGCACCACTTATCCGGACTACAAGCCGGCGCCGTTCATCATCGGCAGCGAGGTGGCCGGTGTCGACACGGTCACCGTGGTGACCGAGGGCATCTTCAGCTATTGCAGCTTCCGGTTGAAGATCGATACCGATCGTTTCCTCGGGCCCGAGCGAGCCCTGGTGCGCCACAAGGGCGAAGCGGTCGGCCATGTCACGACCCAGGAATACGGCTCGCAGTTTCTGTCGATCGGTGGTGTCCACCATCTCACGGCCGGCAGCAAGCGCGAAGGGCGCATCACCTGCGATCTCATGATGGCAATGGGCAATCGCGAGCCGGTCGATCTTGAAATCGAAGGCGGCGCGCAGCTGCGGGTGCAGGCCGGCTGCGCGCCGATCGTCAATGGGCAGGAGGAACGGCGCATGCGGGTGGGCTGCGGGTCGGCAACCATTGGCATTTTTGCGCAGCAGTGGCTCGGGCAGGTCGATGAGGTGGTTGTTGTCGATGACCACATCACCGGCGTGCTGAGCGAACACCAGGCGGGCAAGTGCCTCGACATGGCGCCATCCGGGATCCGGATGCGCGGTCGAAAGTCCACGCCAGGGCGTTATTTCCAGGTGGCCAACCCGGGCACCGGCTGGGGCGGTACCGACATCACCGATCCGCTCACGATCATCGAAGGCTGGGATCCGAAGGTGGCGCGGCCAGGCATGCGCCTGCTGATGGTCTCGACCACCGGCGACGACGCCGAGTATTTTGTGCTCGATGACGCGCTGCGTCCGGTCGGGGCGGCGATGCCGGAGGCGCTCGGGCGGGTGGTCGATCGGATCGGCGAGAACTGCGAACCGTCATTGGCCACCGTTTTATTCGTGGCCGGCGCCGGCGGCAGCCTGCGCGCCGGCGTGACCGAGAACCCGGTGCGGCTCACCCGGTCCATCAAAGACCTGCTGGTGAACGTCACCTGCGGCGGTGCGCCGGCTTACGTCTGGCCGGGTGGCGGCATCACCGTGATGGTCGATGTCACCCGCATGCCGGCACGCAGTTTCGGCTGGGTGCCGACGCCGGCGATCGTCGCGCCGATCGAGTTCACGATGCGATTGGCCGACTATCGTGCCCTGGGCGGCCACGTCGATCGGATGGTCCGCCTGAGCGATGTTCTCGCCCTGGGGCATGCACGCAGCGAGCCCTGGAACCCGGCCAATCCCTGGCCGGCCGGCAGCGCGCCGGCTGGATGACGAGCCTGGCCCGATGATTGCCGTTCACGCGCAACTGGCGCCCGGTCGCTGGCATTTCCAGCACGGTCCGATCGACCTCGTGATCGGCGCCGAGGGTGATGAGCCGGCGGTGCGTGCGGCAGTGGCGCGCGCATGGGCCCGCTTCCAGACGGTGCTGCCCGAACTGGTCGCCGAGCTGCCCCTGCTGCGCGCCCCGATCGCTGACCGGTGCCTGCTGCGGGGCACCGTGGCGCGCCGCATGTGGCACGCGTGCGCGCCGTTCGCGCCGGCTTTCATCACGCCGATGGCGGCGGTCGCAGGCAGTGTCGCTCAGGAGATCATCGCCACTTTTGCGGATCCGGGTGTTCGGCGTGCCTGGGTCAACAATGGGGGAGACATCGCCTTGCATCTTCAGTCCGGCGAGCGTGCAACGCTGGCGATCTGCGCCGATCCGGTCGCGCCGATGGCCGCTGCGGCTGATCAGCTCGTGGTCGACGCCGTCAGTGGTGTCCGGGGCGTGGCGACCAGCGGCTGGCGGGGCCGCAGCTTTTCGTTGGGCGTCGCCGATGCAGTCACCGTGCTGGCCACCGAGGCGGCGATGGCCGATGCGGCGGCAACCATGATCGCCAATCAGGTGAACTGCGAAGACGCCGGGATCGAACGGCGTGCGGCCTGCGATCTCAAGGACGACAGCGATCTCGGCGAATTGCCGGTGACCGTGCATGTCGGTCCGCTGGCGCCGGCCAAGATCGACGCGGCGCTGGCGCGCGGTGCAAGCTTCGCGCACGGTCTGCAGCAGCGCGGACTGATCGTGCAGGCGATGTTGTCGCTGCAGGGTCGATCGCGTATCGTCGGATGATTCGCAACCCCTGGGCTGGTCGCCATGAGCCGCACATTCTGCCGATGAATCAACGAATCTCGAAGGCGCCATGAAGGCCAGAATCCGCAAGCTCGTCACCTGCGTCGAAGAAACCCGCATCGAGATGGGCATCGCCGTCTCGCCGGCCACCCGCAAAGCGGTCGCGATCGCGGTCATCGCCAATCCCTATGCCGGCCGCTACAGCGAAAACCTCGACGAGCTGATCGCGATCGGCGAAGAGCTGGGCGAACTGCTGGGCCAGCGCTGCATCGACGCCTTGGGCATCGCCCCGGGTGCGGCGCAGAGCTACGGCAAGGCGGCCATCGTCGGCGAAGGCGGTGAGCTCGAGCACGCCGCTGCCATCTTGCATCCCAAGCTGGGCGCGCCTTTGCGCAAGGCGGTCGAAAAAGGTGCAGCGCTGGTACCCTCGGCCAAGAAAATGGGCGGGCTCGGAGCGGCCATCGATGTTCCGCTGGGCCACAAAGATGCCGCATTCGTGCGTAGCCACTTCGACGCGATCGAAGCCAGCGTGCCGGATGCGCCGCGTGCTGGCGAGATCGTGGTGGCGGTGGCCGTGACAGACAGCGGCCGGCCGCTGGCGCGTATCGGTGGCCTGCAGGCGCATGAGATCAAGGGCGAGGACGGACTGCGCTGATCGGGCGCTGCTGGTTCCTCGCGCAGGGCAGTCGCGGGCGCAGATCCGCACAACCAGACTTTCACCGAGAACAGGGGCAACACATGAAGAGTTTGATCGCGGCCATGGCCGCAGCGGGAATCGCGCTGGCCGCGGGCGGTGTGGCAGCACAGACCATCCGGATCGGCGAGCTCAACAGCTACAAGAGCCAGCCGGCCTTTCTCGAACCGTACAAAAAGGGTTGGGAACTCGCCCTCGAAGAGATCAATGCCGGGGGCGGCATTCTGGGGCGCAAAGTCGAAGTCATTTCGCGCGATGACAACGGCAATCCCGGTGATGCGGTCCGGGTCGCCGAAGAACTGGTGTCGCGCGAAAAGGCCGATGTCATCTTCGGCACCTTCCTGTCGAACATCGGCCTGGCCGTCACCGATTTCGCCAAACAGCGCAAGGTGCTGTTCCTGGCGGCCGAGCCGCTGACCGACAAGATCACCTGGCAGAACGGCAACCGTTATACCTACCGCCTGCGCCCGTCCACCTATATGCAGGCCGCCATGCTGGCGCCGGAAGCCGCCAAGCTCAAGAAGAAGCGCTGGGCGATCGTTTATCCCAACTACGAATACGGTCAGTCGGCTGCGGCAACCTTCAAGGAACTGCTCAAGAAGGCGCAGCCTGATGTCGAATTCGTCGGCGAACAGGCGCCGGCGCTGGGCCGCATCGACGCCGGCGCCGTCGCGCAGGCATTGGCCGACCTGAAACCAGATGCCATCTTCAATGCGCTGTTCGGAGCTGATCTGTCGAAATTCGTGCGCGAAGGCAACACGCGCGGGCTCTTCAAGGACCGTGCGGTAGTGAGCCTGCTCACCGGCGAGCCCGAGTACCTGGACCCATTGCGCGACGAGGCCCCTGAAGGCTGGATCGTCACCGGTTATCCCTGGTACAGCCTGAAGACGCCCGAGCACGACAAGTTCCTGCTCGCCTACCAGAAGAAGTGGAAGGAGTACCCGCGGCTCGGTTCCATCGTCGGCTATGCATCGTTGATGTCGGTCGCGGCGGCTATCAAGAAGGCCGGCAGCACCGATACCGAAAAAATGGTGGCGGCGTTCAAGGGTCTGCAGGTCGATACGCCGTTGGGGCGCATCAGCTACCGGGCACAGGACAACCAGTCGACCATGGGTGCCTTCGTCGGCGTGACGGCGATCAACCAGGGGCGCGGGGTCATGAAGAATTTCCGCTACATCGATGGTGCGGCGGTGATGCCGCCTGATGAAGTGGTCTCGAAGCTGCGGCCCGCACAATAAGCGCGCTGCACCGGCCGTCTGCCCATGATCGCTTCACTCGGTGTCCAGCTCCTGAACGGGCTGGCCGGCGCTTCCACGCTGTTTCTCATCGCCGTCGGCCTGTCGCTGATCTTCGGGGTGACCCGGATCGTCAATTTCGCGCACGGCTCGATGTACATGCTCGGCCTCTACGTTGCCTGGACACTGACCGAGTGGCTGGGCAGCGGTCCGCTGGGCTTCTGGGGCGCGGTAGTGGTTTCGGCGCTGCTGGTGGGTGTGCTGGGCGCCGGCATCGAACTGCTGGTGCTGCGCCGGGTGTATGCGGCTCCTGAACTCTTTCAGCTGCTGGCGACGTTTGCGGTGGTGCTGATCCTGCGTGACGCTGCGCTGGCGATCTGGGGCCCTGAAGACCTGCTGGGTCCGAAAGCGCCAGGCATGAAGGGCGCGGTCCAGGTGCTCGGGCGCGCCCTGCCGGAATACGATCTGTTCATGATGTTCGTGGGCCCGGTCGTGCTCGGTCTGCTGTGGCTGATGCTGCACAAGACCCGTCTGGGCGTGCTGATCCGCGCGGCCACCCAGGATCGCGAGATGGTGGGCGCGCTCGGCGTCAACCAGGCCTGGCTCTTCACCGGCATCTTCGCGCTCGGCTCTGCGCTGGCCGCGCTTGGCGGGGCCTTGCAGCTGCCGCGTGAGCCGGCCAACCTGGGCCTCGATCTCACCACCATCGGCGACGCTTTCGTGGTGGTGGTGGTCGGCGGCATGGCAGCATTTCGGGCGCCTATCTGGCGGCGTTGCTCATTGCCGAGATCAAGGCGCTGTGTTACGGCATCGGTTCGGTCACGCTGTTCGGCGTGGACTTTTCGTTCTCCAAGCTCACGCTGGTGGTCGAATTTCTGGTGATGGCGGCAGTGCTGATCTTTCGGCCCTGGGGGCTGCTCGGCAAGCCGCAGGGCGCGGTGCGTGCCGCCGGCGACGCCGAAGCACCGATGCGTCCGATGGCTGTGGCTGCCAGGTACGGTGTGGCGGTGGTGGCGGCGGTGCTGCTGCTCGTGCCGATGGCCGCAGAGCAGTTCCCCTATGCCACCGTGCTGCTGATCGACGTCCTGATTGCCGTGCTGTTCGCGACCAGCCTGCACTTCATCATGGGGCCGGGCGGCATGCATTCTTTTGGCCACGCCGCCTACTTCGGCCTGGGCGCCTACGGTGCCGCGATGCTGCTCAAGGGGGGCGGCCTGCCGATGGAACTGGCGCTGCTCGGGGCGCCGCTGGTGGCCCTTGCCGGGGCCCTGGTGTTCGGCTGGTTCGCGGTGCGTCTGTCTGGCGTCTATCTGGCTATGCTCACGCTGGCGTTCTCGCAGATCGTCTGGTCGGTGGTGTTCCAGTGGGACGAGATCACCGGTGGCAGCAACGGCCTCGTGGGCATCTGGCCCGCCGAACGATTCGCCTCCAAAACCGCCTACTACTACCTCACGCTGGCCCTGGTGGGCGCCAGCGTGTATGCGTTGCGGCGGATGCTTTTTTCGCCCTTCGGCTATGCAATGCGCGCCGGGCGCGATTCACCGCTGCGCGCCGAAGCGGTCGGCATCGATGTGGTCAAGGTTCAATGGATGGGTTTCGCCATCGCCGGCCTCCTGTGCGGACTGGCCGGCGCGTTGTATGCGTTTGCCAAGGGCACGATTTCTCCCGAGGTGATTGCGGTGGGCCGTTCCGTCGACGGTCTGGTCATGGTGCTGCTGGGCGGCATCCAGACGCTGGCCGGGCCGGTGGTGGGCGCTGCCGCGTTCACCTGGCTGCAGGACACCATCATCCGCTCCACCGACTATTGGCGCGCAGTGCTGGGCGCAGTGATCCTGGTGCTGGTCATGGCTTTCCCGCAGGGAATCGCCGGCGGTCTGAGCGCCCTGGCGGGCCGCTGGCGGCCGGCGCGGCAGGCGGCGCGATGAGCAGCAGGTCGACGGCGTTGAATGCGCTGGCGCCGGCGCCGCTGACGCCAGCGCCGCTGCTGCAGGTCCGCGGCTTGTCGAAGGCCTTCGGCGGCGTGCGTGCGGTTGCCGACGTCTCCTTCGATCTGGCCAGCGGTGAACTGCTGGCATTGATCGGCCCCAACGGCGCCGGCAAGTCGACCTGCTTCAACATGATCAATGGCCAGTTGCGTCCCGATGCCGGCAGCATCCAGCTCGACGGTGGCAACATTGCCGGCCTGCCGCCGCGCGCGATCTGGCGCCGGGGGGTCGGCCGAACCTTCCAGGTGGCCGCCACTTATGGTTCGATGACGGTGGCCGAGAACGTTCAAGTGGCGCTGCTCTCGCACGCTGGACAGCTGTACCGGTTCTGGCCGCGGGCCAATGCCATGCACCGCGAGCGCGCGCTCGCGCTGCTCGATCAGGTCGGTCTTAGGCATCGTGCCGACGAGCCTTGCAGCACGCTGGCCTATGGCGACATCAAGACGGTGGAGCTGGCGGTCGCGCTCGCCAATCAGCCGCGACTGCTGCTGATGGACGAACCCACCGCGGGCATGGCGCCCAGGGAGCGCAATGCGCTGATGGGCCTCACCCGCCGTCTGGTCAAGGAACTCGACATCGCGGTGCTGTTCACCGAGCACAGCATGGACGTGGTCTTCGCCCATGCCGACCGGGTGATGGTGCTGGCGCGCGGCCAGCTGATCGCCCAGGGCGGGCCGCAGCAGATCCGCGACGACCCGAAGGTGGCCGAGGTCTACTTCGGCAGCGGACGGCTGGTGCCTCAGTGAGCGCGGCGTTGCTGGCGGTGAAGGGGCTGCGTGCCTGGTATGGGCGGGCGCAGATCCTGTTCGACGTCGACCTCGAAGTTGGCGCGGGCGAAGTGGTTGCGCTGATGGGCCGCAACGGCGCCGGCAAGAGCACCACCATGAAGGCCGTCATGGGTCTGCTCGATCGCACCGAGGGCAGCGTGCGTTTCGAGGGTCGCGAGATCCGCCACGAGGCGCCTTTTCGAATCAGCCGGATGGGGCTGGGCTGGGTGCCCGAAGACCGCCGGGTGTTCACCGACCTGACGGTGCTCGAGAACCTGCAGGTCGGCCGGCGCCCGCCACGCGCCGGCGCGCCCCACTGGAGCGTGCAGCGTCTGTTCGAGCTCTTTCCCAACCTGGGAGAAATGCCCGATCGGCCAGGTGGGCAAATGAGTGGCGGGGAACAGCAGATGCTCACGGTGGCGCGCACCCTGATGGGCAACCCGCGCCTGGTGATGCTCGATGAGCCCTCGGAAGGGGTGGCCCCGCTGATCGCCGAACAGATGGCCGACTTGATCCAAGCCCTCAAAAAAGAGGGCCTGTCGGTGCTGCTGTCCGAGCAGAATCTGCCGTTCGCCTCGGCGGTCAGCGATCGTGCATACGTCCTCGAAAAAGGACAGGTGAAATTCGCCGGCACCATGGCGCAACTGCAGCAGGACGAATCGGTGCGTCGTCAGTACCTGGCGGTCTGAACAATCAAGGAGTCGACGATGGCGCTAGTGGCGGGTGTGGAACTCTCGGGCAAGGTAGTGATCATGAACGTTGGCCTGATGCTCTCGGGCGACATCGACAACCCCATTCTGGAGGCCGACACCATCGTGGTTCAGGACGGCGTGATCGTTCAGGTCGGCCGGGCCGCCGACTGCGATGTCGATCAGCCCAGGCGCCTGATCGATTGCCGGGGCACCGCGGTCGCGCCAGGGCTGATCGACTCGCATACTCACCCGGTGTTTGGCGACTGGACGCCGCGCCAGAGCCAGCTCGGCTGGATCGAATCCAGCTTGCATGGCGGTGTGACCACCATGATCTCCGCCGGCGAAGTGCACCTGCCGGGCCGGCCCAGAGACATCGTCGGTGTCAAGGCGCTGGCGATCACCGCACAGCGCGCTTTCGAAGGCATGCGAGCCGCCGGTGTCGGGGGCGGCGTGAAGGTGCTGGCGGGTGCACCGGTGATCGAAAAAGGCATGGTCGAGCAGGACTTTGCCGATATGGCCGCAGCCGGGGTGCGCTTGCTGGGCGAAATCGGCCTGGGCTCGGTGAAAGCGGGCGACGAGGCCCGCACCATGGTGAACTGGGCGCGCAAATACGGCATTCAAAGCACCATCCACACCGGCGGACCGTCGATCGCCGGCTCCGGCATGATCGACGAAAACGTGGTGCTCGAGGCCGATGCGGACGTGATCGGTCATGTCAACGGCGGCCATACTTCGTTGTCCTATAAAGCAGTCTGCACACTGTGTGAAAAGAGTTCGCGGGCACTTGAGATCGTGCACAACGGCAACGAGCGGATCGCGATCCTGACAGCGCGCCACGCGATGGAGCTGAAGTGTCCGCACCGTGTGATCCTCGGGACCGATTCACCAGCCGGCTCGGGCGTGCAGCCGCTGGGCATTTTGCGCATGATCGCGCTCTTGTCTTCGCTGGCCGATATCCCCGCCGAAATCGTCTTCGGGTTCGCGACCGGCAACACGGCGCGCATGCGCAATCTGCCGCAAGGGCTGATCGAGCCCGGGCGGCCTGCCGATTTCGTCTTCATGGATCGTGCGCAGCACACGGCAGGCAAGAACCTCCTCGAGAGCGTTCAGCTGGGCGACATTCCCGGGGTCGGCATGGTGATGATCGATGGCCTGGTGCGCTGCCAGCGCAGCCGCAACACGCCGCCCGCGGTCGAGGCGCCGGTGATCGTGGCCTGATCCGACGGCAGCCCGCCATACTGGCGTCGCGTGAAGACCCGGACCCGTGACCCCGAGGCCACTCGTGCGCGCATTTTGAAGGCGGCGGTGCGCGAGTTCGCGCGCCATGGATTCGCTGGCGCGCGCGGCGAACGCGTGGCGAAATCGGCGCGCTCCTCCGAACGGATGGTCTACTACTACTTCGCGA
>JAYVOV010000246.1:0-7262 GCA_043757735.1 Burkholderiaceae bacterium | reverse complement strand
GCAATGCCGGCTACAAGGAGCAGCTCGGCGCGCTGGTTGAGGCCACCCGCGCCCGGCTGGGCCCAATCAGCGTGGTGATCGGCAACGCTGGCGTCAATCCCTTCTACGGACCGATGTCCGAGATTCCAGACGACGCCTACGACAAGATCATGTCGACCAACGTCAAGGCGAACAACTGGCTGGCCCAGATGGTGGCGCCGGACATGTTCAAGCTGGGTGGCGGTTCAATGATGTTCACGTCGAGCATCGGCGCCTTCAGCTCGTCGCTCACGCTGGGCACCTACGGCATCTCCAAACTGGCCCTGATCGGGCTTG
Organism: Burkholderiaceae bacterium; assembly: GCA_043757735.1. Classification (GTDB taxonomy): domain Bacteria; phylum Pseudomonadota; class Gammaproteobacteria; order Burkholderiales; family Burkholderiaceae_E; genus Quisquiliibacterium. The sequence continues at coordinate 6,947 of JAYVOV010000246.1, read as the reverse complement.
TGCGCAATCTCGCCGCCGAAATGGGACCCAAAGGCGTGCGGGTCAACGCGATCTGTCCCGGCCTGATCCGGACCGAGTTCGCGCAGGCCCTGTGGGACAACCCGGAAGGCGAGCGGCGCGCGCGCGAGATGGTGCCCCTGCGGCGTCTGGGTGAAGCTGACGATTTCATGGGACTGGCGGTTTACCTGGCGTCGGACGCCAGCCGCTACATGAGCGGGCAGGCGCTGACCGTGTGCGGCGGCTCGCGCATGTGGGCCTGAGCAGCATGGGCGAGGTGAGTCCAGCGGCGAGTTCGGTGAGCCAAGCCCACCCGGCCACCCGGCGCGAAGCCCTTGCTGCGCTGACCGGGCCCGGGCAGCCATATGAGCTGGTGACGCGCATGGTGGGTGGGCGCCCGCTGCCGATGTTCGCCAGCGGCCCGGCCTCGCTGCGGGCGCTGTATGCGAACAACATCAGCGACCAGACCTTCATCGTGTATGGCGAAGAACGCCTGAGTTTTGCCCAGGCTTATCGTGAGTCGTCGCGGATCGCGCATCTGCTGGTGAATGATTTCGGCGTGGTCAAGGGCGACCGCGTGGCCCTGTCGATGCGCAACTATCCCGAGTGGATGCTGGCGTTTTGCGCGATCACCTCGATCGGTGCAGTCGCGGTGGCGATGAACGCCTGGTGGCAGCCCGATGAAATGCGCTACGGCCTGGAAGACAGCGGCGCCAAGGTGCTGCTCGCCGATCAGGAACGGCTCGATCGCCTGGCTCGCTGCGAGCGCCACTGCGCGGTCCGGGTGATCGCCGTCAGGCCGACTCGAGACAACCCGCAGGTGCCCGCGCTCAACGATCTGCTGGCCGGATTTGATGCAGCGGCGATGCCCGACGTGGCGGTCGATGGCGAAGACCTCGCAACCATTTTTTACACTTCAGGCTCCACCGGGCACCCGAAGGGCGTGGCCGCCACGCATCGCAGCATTCTGGCCGCGCTGCTGTCCTGGGAGCTCGACTTCAAAGCCGGCGCTCTGGTGGCTGGCGCAGAACCGCCGCCGCCGCCGCATCAGGTCGCCACCCTGCTGGCGGTGCCGCTCTTTCACGCCACCGGTTCACATGCGGCGTACCTGAGCTGCTACCGGGCGCAACGCAAGATTATCTGCATGTACAAGTGGGATCCGCAGCACGCGGCCGAACTCATCGAGCGCGAGAGAATCACCTCGTTGGTCGCACCCGCAGCGATGACCGGCGACCTGGTGCGGGTGGCTCGCGAAACGCAGCGTGATTTGAGCTCGCTGCTGTCGGTGGGCGGCGGCGGCGCGCCACGTGCGCCCGAGCAGGTGCGTCAGATCGGTACCTCGTTCAAGCAGGCCATGCCCAACACCGGCTGGGGCATGACCGAGACCAACGCGATCGGCACCGGCATCGGCGGGCCGGAGTACCTGCTGCGACCCGCCAGTTCGGGGCGCTGTTCGGCAGTGCTCGAACTCAAAGTGATCGATGACGGTGGCCGCACGCTGCCGGCAGGCGAGCGGGGTGAACTGCTCGTGCGGGGCACGGCGATGTTCAACGGCTACTGGAATCGCCCGGACATCAATGCCACGCTTTTCGATGACGGCTGGTTTCGGACCGGTGATGTCGCTTACCTCGACGAAGAGGGCTATCTGTTCATCGTCGACCGCATCAAGGATCTGATCATCCGGGGCGGCGAGAACATCGGCTGCGGGCAGGTGGAAGCGGCGATGGTGATGCATCCCGAGGTGCACGAAGCCGCCGTTTATGCGGTTCCCGACGAGCGTCTGGGCGAGGAAGTCGGCGCCACCATCTATGTCGACGAACCGCTCGACGAAGACGCCTTGCGCACCTTTCTGAGTTCGCATCTGGCCAGCTTCGAGCTGCCCCGGCACATCCGTCAGGTGGTCGAGCCCTTGCCCAGAACCGCGTCCGGTAAGATTCTCAAACGCCAGCTCCGCGACGAGGCGCTCGCCGCGCAGGCCGCTGGCGGCAAGCCTCAAGGATTGACGACATGAGCGACACAAGCACCCTGCCGGGCTATGACGTGGCGGCCGTGGAAGGGTGGATCTCGCGGCACGTCAGCGGCCTGACACCGCCGCTCAAGTGGACCCGCCTGGAAGGCGGCCACTCCAATCTCACCTGTCGCCTGGAAGACGGCCAGGGAAGGCTCGCGGTCATTCGTCGTCCTCCCATGGGTGAACTGCTGCCCAAGGCGCATGACATGGGGCGCGAATGGGCGCTGATCAGTGCGCTCGGGCCCACATCGGTGCCGGTGCCGCGGGCGCTCGGTTTCTGCGAAGACACCAGCGTGACCGGCGCCCACTTCTACGTGATGGGCTGGATCGAAGGCCATCCGCTCTACAACTCTCAAGATACGAACCGCTGGGTGCCACCGGCCAATCGCCTGCGTTTCGCGCACTCGTTCATCGATGTGCTGGCCGATCTTCATTCGCTCGATCCCGATCAGCTCGGCCTGGGCGATCTGGGCAAGCGCGACAGTTATGTCGGACGCCAACTGAAGACCTGGTACCGGTCCTGGATGGCGTCGATCGAGCCTGCCAGGTACGATGACCCGCGCGTTCATTCTTTGCAGCGCTACTTCCTCGAGAACATGCCCGACCAGGGCCCTGCGCGAATCGTTCACGGCGACTACGGCACGCACAATTGCCTGGTCGGCGCCGACGGATCGATTGCCGCAGTCGTCGATTGGGAGATCTCGACCCTGGGCGACCCGCTCGCCGATCTGGCCTACGCGCTGAACTGGTGGCCTGAACCGACCGATTCTGTCCAGACCAGAGAAGATTCACCCACATCGGTGCCCGGTTTCCCGAGCCGTGCCGAACTTGCCAGGCGTTATGCGCAGCGCACCGGCCGCGATCTCTCCCGCCTGGACTTCTATATCGGCTTCAACCGCTGGAAAACAGCGGCCATCGTGCACGGTGTTTATGCCCGGTACATGGAGGGCAAGAAGAGCACCGAGGGCATCGATCTCGAGGGTTTGCGGCTGCGGATCGATACCTCTCTCATCCTGGCCGAACAGGCGGTGGCGCGGCTGACGAAGTAGCGCGCTGCGGCGACGGCCGGCCGCAGCGTCGAAGCGGCCAGTCTGCGGAGCGGACTTTCTTCTCAGGCCGTGCCGACGATTCCGCCATCGCAGGCGATGGTCTGGCCGACCACGTATTCGCCGGCCCGCGAGCACAGGAAGATGGCAAGACCCGCGATGTCCTGCGGTGTGCCCACCCGCCCGCTCGGATTGCTTTTTCCCACCTTGCCCCAGTCGGCGTTTTCGGTTTCACCACCAAAGCCCACGCCGGTGCTGAGCATCCAGGTAGGGAAGGGGCCGGGGGCGATCGCATTGAACAGGATGCGTTCCTTCGTCAGGTGTGCGGCCAGGAACCGGGTGAGATGGTGTACGGCCGCCTTCGATGCGCCGTATGAGAAGTTGTCGAAGATGGCCGATTTGAGCCCGTCGATAGAACCGATGTTGATCACCCGTGCCGGCGAGTCGGTGGCACCGGCCTTGCGCAGCAGCGGCAGCAGTTTCTGCGTCAGAAAGAACACCCCTTTGACGTTGGTGTCCATCACCTTGTCCCAGCCGATCTCTGGAAATTCTTCGAGGGGCGCACCCCAGGCGACACCCGCGTTGTTGACCAGGATATCCAGGCGCGATTCGCGTTCGGCCAGGCGCTGGCCCAGGCTTTCGACGCCGCTGAGTTTGGAGAGATCGGCCGGCAGCGCGATGCACTCGCCGCCGTAGGCGTCGATCAGCCGCTTGGCGGTCGCCTCGCAGGCATCGGCCTTGCGCGAGGAGATGTAGACTTTCGCGCCCGCCGCCATGAAGCCGGCTGCGATCATCTCGCCGATGCCGCGCGAGCCGCCGGTCACCAGCGCGATCTTGCCCTTGATGGAAAAAGATCATTAAACTGCGGGGTCATGTGATTGCGCCAAGGATGGTTGGGGATAAGGTGGGTTCAGTGGGCTTGAGCGTCCGAGTCAACCTGAGCACCCGAGTCAGCCTGAGCGATCGGCGCCGCGGCTGCGCGACAGCATGAGCGGATTCTTGCGCCATCCGCCCCAGCGATAGTAGGCATACGCGAGCAGGGCGGAACTGACCGTTCCCACCGGAAAGCTCCACCACAGCGCGGCCTTGCCCAGCCACGGCTGCAAGGCCTTGGCGAAGGGGATTCTGAACAACCACATCGTGACCGCGAAGATCAGCGTGGGCGCGAGCATCGCCGCGTTGGCGCGCACGACCGCCGAGAGGCAGGAAGTCACCGACACCGCAACCCAGCCCCACAGCACGATCTGATTGATCTCGCGCGCGGTGGTGAGCGCCTCGCCCCCCTGGGGCAGGAAGAGGCGCAGCGGCGCGTCGCCCATTGCGGTCAACAGCACGGCCGCTGTCAGCGTGAACGAGGCGCTGATCAGACAGCCTTTCAGGGCGATCTGGCCGACCCGGTCCCAGCGTTTGGCGCCGATGTTCAGTGCGGCCATCGCCGACACCGAGGCTGCGATCGCCATCGCCGGCATCTGGATGTAGCCCCACAATTGCGCCGCGCCGCTGTAGGCGGCTGCGGTGGCCGCGCCGTAGCTGTTCACCATCGACAGCATCACGAAGTACGCGCCCTGGACGATCAGCGACTCGAGGGCCATCGGCAGGCCGCGCCGCACCAGCAGTGCGATGAGCGCCCAGTCCGGCACCAGGAACTTCAGCGACGGGCCGCGCAAGGCCAGCGGCAGATTGCGCCGGTAGACCGACGCAACCAGCGCCAGGAGTGCGGTTGAACTGGCCAGCGTTCCGGCGACGCCGACACCGGCGATGCCCAGGCCCGGCAGCCCCCACCAGCCATCGATCAGCAGAGGGGTGAGCACCAGCCCCAGCGCGATCCACAGCAGTGTGAAACGAAACGGCGTCTTCGCATCGCCCGAGCCGCGCATCATCATCATCATCAGGACGTAGAGAAACAGGCTGGGGATCGAGACACAGGTCAGCCGAAGATGGGTGAGCGCGAAGGGTCGTGCGGATGCCGGCATCTGCAGGGCATCGAGAATCGCGGGCGCGAAAAACACGCCGGTTGCCGCGAGCAGCAGCGCGAGCAGGCCCACGAAGCTCAAGGCACTGCCGACCACCCGCTTGAGTTCGTCGATGTTGCCGGCGCCGCGCGCCTGGCCGAGCGCGACACCCGCGGCCATGCCCACGCCGGTCACCGCGCCCATCATCACGAACAGGAACAGATTGGCGTTGACCACCGCGGTGAGCGCGTCTGCGCCCAGCGAATGGCTGACGCAGATGGCCGCCCAGGTGCCGGACAGCGAATGCAGCAGGTTGGTGATCAGCAGAGGCGCCGCGAACCGGATCAGGGTGGGCGCGACCGGGCCGTCGATCAGTCGGCGATTGCCGGGCCCGCGCCCGGTTGATGCCGTCACACGATCGCCTGCAGCGTATGCGCCACGACCGCCTGCCGGTAGTGCTGGCGGATCTCGCCGCTGCCGGGCGCGTGCATCATCAGAACGCCGACGACCTGTTCCTGCGGGTCGACCCAGAAGGAGGTGCCGAAGGCGCCATTCCAGAAGTAGTCGCCAGCAGATCCGATCGTGCTCGCCACGCCGCACTGGCGGCGCACCGCAAGCCCGAGGCCGAAACCGTAGCCGGCGCGCTGCGGTTCGATGCTGGCGATCCGATTGTCGATCTGGGGGCCGAGGTGGTCGGCCACCATGTATTCGACGGTCTTGCGGCTCAGGATGCGCTTCTCGTCAAGCTGGCCACCATTCAGGAGCATCTGCGCGAACCGGAGATAGTCCCCCGCCGTGGACACCATGCCGGAACCGCCACATTCGAACTTCAATGGTCGGGTGGAATCGAACATCGGTTGCGGTTGACCCGTCATCGGATCGAGGGGGAGCGCGCGCGCGTAGCGATGGGCATCGCCGCCGGTGACCAGATAGCTGGTGTCCTTCATTGCCAGTGGCTCGAGAACAGATTCGTGCAGGTACGCGCCGAGCGCGGTGCCCGTTACCGATTCGATGAGTGCACCGAGCACGTCCATTGAAAGGCTGTAGTCCCAGACGCTGCCTGGCTGATATGCCAACGGCAGGGACGCGAGTCTGGCGATGAATTCGTCGCGAGTCATCGTGGTGGCCACCGCCATGGAGGAAGCCGGATAGAGCCGGTGAAGCGCGGTAGTGCTGCGTCCGCCATACAACAGGCCCGAGGTGTGCCTGAGCAGATCCTGGAGGGTCATCGGGCTCTTCGCCGGCTCCGTCGCGAGCGCGGTGCCGGCAAGAGCGGTGCCGTACTCGATCGCCACACGCATCGCACCGAGCGAGGGGAGGTACTTCGACACCAGATCGCCAAGCATGATCTGGCTTTCTTCGAACAGCCGCATCGCAGCCGCAGCGACGATCGGCTTTGTCATCGAGGCGATGCTGAAGATGGCATCGGTTTGCATCGATTGACTGGTGGCCTTGTCGCTAAAGCCGAAGGCATCAAAGTAAACGAGCTTGCCCGCGCGGGCGATCCCGACCACCGCGCCTGGAACCTCACCGGTCTGGATTCGGGCATGCATGATCTCGCGGTTCAAGCCTGGGCGTGCGCCAAGCCGGCGCAAGCAGGGCGCAGACACTCGCGCCCTGTGGTCGTCGCCGGATCCGCGATACACCTAGCTGCGGAAGGCGGCGGCCAGCGACGGGTCTTCTTCAAGGCCCTCGTGATTGCGCACTTCGTTGCGGCCCACCACCAGGTGGTGAACCTCGTCCGGACCGTCGGCCAGACGCAGCGTGCGCTGCCCCGTGTACATGCCGGCCAGCGGGGTCCATTGCGACACGCCGGTGGCGCCGTGCATCTGGATGGCCTGGTCGATGATCTTGCACACCTTCTCGGGCACCATGGCTTTGACCATGTGCACCCAGATGCGGGCTTCCTTGTTGCCCAGCACGTCCATCGCCTTGGCGGCT
>JAYVOV010000245.1:0-7265 GCA_043757735.1 Burkholderiaceae bacterium | reverse complement strand
CGCGAGCCAGCGGCGGGCGCTCGGCCTCAGCCCGATTCGCCAATAATCTGCGCGAGCATGCGCGACTGCGAGACCCGTCGCTGCGCGCCGCGGGTGCGTTTGCGCTGATAGCGGCCGTCACTGTCCATCAGCCAGGCCGATGCGTTGTCGCGCAGGTGCTCGATCAGGCCTTCCTGGATCACCCGCTTCTTCAATCGGGCATCGAGCAGCGGGAACGCCACCTCGACCCGGCGCAGGAGATTTCGGTCCATCCAGTCGGCCGACGAAAGCCAGACATCGCGCTGCCCGTCGTTCCAGAAGTGGTAAATGCGGCTGTGCTCGAGAAATCGCCCGACGATGGAGCGCACGCGGATGTTCTCCGACAGGCCTGGCACTCCCGGGCGCAGGGCGCACACGCCGCGCACGATCAGGTCGATCTTCACGCCGGCCTGGCTGGCCTTGTACAAGGCGTCGATGACAGTGGGCTCGAGCAGGGCATTCACCTTGGCTGCGATGTAACCCTTGCGACCCGCCTTGGCATGGCGGGCCTCGCGACGGATCGAATTGAGCACCATCTCATGCAGGGTGAAGGGTGACTGCACCAGCGCGTTGAGTTCGCCCGCCCGCCCCAGTCCGGTCAGGCGGCGAAACAGTTCATGGACATCGGCGCAGATCTTTTCGTCGGCGGTGAATAAACCGAAGTCTTCATACAGACGTGCGGTGCGCGGGTGGTAGTTGCCCGTACCCAGGTGCACATATCGCCGCAGCTTGCCTTCTTCGCGGCGCACGATCATCGCCATCTTGGCATGAGTCTTGTGGCCGACGACGCCATAGACCACATGCGCGCCCACCTGCTCCAGACGGGCGGCCCAGTTGATGTTGGCTTCTTCGTCGAAACGGGCCATCAGTTCGACCACCACCGTCACTTCCTTGCCGATTCGTGCCGCTTCGATCAGTAATTCCATCAGGGCGGAATCGGTGCCGGTCCGATAGATGGTCTGTTTAATCGCGACCACTTTCGGGTCGGTCGCGGCCGAACTCAGAAAGGCCATCACGGGATTGAAGGACTCGTAAGGGTGATGCAGGAGGATGTCGCGCTTGCGGATGGCGCTAAACAGATCACGCCCCTGCAAGACCGCGGGCACGTGCGCTTCGAAGGTGGGGAACTTGAGGTCCGGCCGCTCCACGAGGTCGATCACCTGCGCCAGGCGGCTCAGGTTGACCGGTCCGGCCACGCGATAGCAGTCTGCCTCCTGCAGCTGGAATTCCTCGAGCAGGCGCGTGAGCACCCGCGCAGAACAACCGGCGGACACTTCGATGCGCACCGCATCGCCAAAGTGGCGCTGCCGCAGTTCGCCCTGCAGCGCCGCGCGCAGATCGGTGATTTCTTCGTCGTCGACGAACAGCTCGCTGTTGCGGGTGACCCGGAACTGATGCACCGCGACGATGTCGAGCCCTGGGAACAAGCGCTCGACGAAGCCCTGGACTACAGAAGTCAGCAGCATCACGCCGTGCGGCGCACCCGAAATCTCGGGCGGCACACGCAGCACGCGCGGCAGCGCGCGCGGCGCCTGCACGACAGCGATCCCGGCGCGCCGCCCGAAGGCATCCTGGCCCTCGAGCTCGACGATGAAATTCAAGCTTTTATTCAGTATGCGTGGAAAGGGATGGGCGGGATCGAGCGCGATCGGCGTGAGCAGCGGCTCGATCTCGGCCATGAAGACGGACTCCGCCCAGGCGCGCTGCGCCTGCGTCCAAGACGCAGTCATGTGGAACACGATGCCCTCAGCGGCCATGGCCGGCATCAGGAGATCATTGAGGAGTGCATACTTGCGCTCGACCAGCAATCGCGCCCGCACCGCGATCACCCGCTGGCTTTCGCGCGCGGCGGGTGCATCGACATGGTGCGAGTCGCCGATTTCGCGCAGTTCGGCCACGCGGACTTCAAAAAACTCGTCGAGATTGCTCGATACGATGGTGAGGTAGCGCAGTCGCTCGAGCAGCGGCACGTCTGAGGATTCAGCCAGCGCCAGAACGCGCTCATTGAAGGCGAGCATGCCGAGCTCGCGGTTGAGCAGACGGCCACCGGTATCGGCTGTTGCCGGAGAGGCAGAGGAAGCGGTCATCACCCGCAGTCTGTGGCTGCCTGATGACGATTTGATGACACCGCCTTTATTTGACATCCTGCTACCCGTTTCCTTTGCCATCCTCGCCCGCCCCAGAAAGTCTGAATGCCTGACCGCCGCCTGCTTGCCGCCGTCGATCTTGGATCGAACAGCTTCCGACTGCTGATCGGCCGCGTCGAAGGATCGGACGCCGGCGTGCAGGTGCAGCCGCTGGACAACCTCAAGGAAGCAGTGCGCCTGGCCGCCGGGCTGACGCCGGAAGGCATGATCGACGCCCCCGCCCAGCAGCGCGGCATCGAGGCGCTCAGCCGGTTCGCGGAGCGACTTCGCTCGTTCAGCCCCGATACCGTGCGCGCCGTGGCCACCAACACCTTGCGCGTGGCCAGAAATGCCCGCCACTTCCAGACTACCGCCGAAGCTGCGCTCGGTTTCCCGATCGACATCATCGCGGGTTTGGAGGAAGCGCGCCTGATATATGTCGGCGCCGCGCACGCGATGGCGATTGACGGCGAACGACGGCTGGTGATCGATATCGGTGGCGGCTCGACCGAATGCATCATTGGCTGCGACTACGAACCCATGCTGCTCGAGTCGGTCACGGTAGGCTGCGTGTCCATCACCCGGAAGTATTTTCCCGATGGCGCTGTGGATCGGGTGTCGATGGACAAGGCAATCTTGCGCGCACGCGCCGCCATCGCGCCGGTCGCATTGGCCTATCGGCACGCCAGCTGGCGTTACGCGGTCGGCACTTCCGGCACCGCCAAATCGCTGACCCAGATCGCACTCGGGCAGTTTGGTGACGCGGAACTGACTCGGGACTCGCTCGAGCGGATCGCGGTGGAACTGATCCGCGTAGGCAACGCCGACAAACTCAAGCTGGAGGGTCTGCGGGCAGATCGCCGCCCGGTGCTGGCGGGTGGTCTGGCGGTGATGACGGCGCTGTTCGAAGAACTCGGCATCGAATCGATGCGCTATTGCGGCGGCGCCCTGCGCCAGGGGGTCTTGTACGACCTGCTCGGACGTGACGCGGGCGCCGATATGCGCAAAGTCACAGTTGCCCGGATGACCGGTCGCTACGGCATGGACCCGGTCCACGGTCAGCGGGTCGCCCGCACCGCACAAGCCATGCACGCGCAGGCTGCACGCGGGCTGGCCGAGCGTCTCGAGACCAACCGCTCCCTGCTGGGCTGGGCGGCGGAGCTGGCCGAGATCGGCATATCCATTTCACACGAAGACTTTCACAAGCACTCGAGCTACATCCTGTCGCACGCCGACATGCCCGGCTTTACTCAGACCGAACAGGGGCGAATGGCCAAGCTGGTGCTGGGCCAGGGGGGCGGCCTGCGCAAGATGCGTGCCGCGCTCAATGAAACAGATGAATGGCTGATGCTGCTTTGCCTGCGCGTCTCGTCGATCCTGCACAGGCGCCGCGACGGCGAAGAAGTGCCGCTGCCCGCGCTGTTCGCCAAACGCAACCGCGTGCGGATCGAAGTACCCCGGCACTGGGCACTGCGCCACCCGTTGTCCGATGAAAGCCTGCGCGCAGAGGCTGCCACCTGGAACGAGGTCGGCCCCTTCGAAGACGTGGCTTATGAGTACATCTAGAAAATTGTCGGCATTGCAACGTGCCGAACATAGTCGCCGATGCCGGCCTGGCTGATCGCACTGGCGCGATGGCTGCTGCTGCGCCTGGTACGGGTCAGTGTGGTCGCGCCGCCAGCAAGCGCGCCACCGCTCGATCGAGGCCAGCTCGTTATCTATGCGCTTCATGTCCGCCAGTTTTCGGCATTCCTGGTACTGGACGAAGCGACTCGTCAACTGTCGCTGCCCAGAGCCTCGGCCCCGCTGACGGCGGAGGCTCTGCGTGAAAGGCACGCGTTTTTCTACCTGACGCGCAGCGGCCAGCCGTCCCCGCTGCGCCGCACGCCTTATCGCTATTCGCAACGCCTTGCGCGACTGATCGCCGCCGTCCGCGCCGACCCCAGTCTGCAGGCGCAGATCGTTCCGGTCAGCGTTTTCTTCGGGCGCGCGCCACGCCACCAGGACTCGCTCATCAAGGCGCTGCTCGCCGACGCCTGGGCGACCCCGGGCCTGTTCAAACAATTCTTCCGGCTGCTCGTCCATGGCCGCCAGACGTTGGTCAAGTTCGGCGCGCCGATCGAGGTGCGCACGCTGCTCGCCGCCGGCAGCGATGATTCGGGCGGCACGCGCGACCTGCGACGCGTGGCCCGGCGGCTGCGCGCAGAGTTCCGGCGCGAGCGCGAACTGGCGATCGGCCCGAATCTTTCGCATCGGCAGACGGTGGTCAACGAGATCATCGACAGCGCGCCGATCCAGGATGCCATCCGAGATGAAGCTCAGCGCAACGCCAGCAGCGTCGAGAGAGCCGAACTGAGCGCACGGCGCCTGGCTGTCGAGATCGCCTCCGACTACTCCTACCCGTTCATTCGCGCTTATGACATCGCGCTGACCGCGCTGTGGACCCGTCTGTACGACGGCGTCGAGGTTCATCGCTTCGAGACCATCGCGGCGGCCGGCGCCGGCGCGCAGATCGTCTACCTGCCCTGCCACCGCAGCCACATCGACTACCTGCTGCTGTCGTACGTGATCTATCACCGCGGACTGCTGCCGCCGCACATCGCAGCGGGCGTGAACCTGAACCTGCCGCTGGTGGGCCCGATGCTGCGCCGCGGCGGCGCGTTCTTCCTGCGCCGCTCGCTCAAGGGCGAGCCGCTCTACGCGAGTATCTTCGCCGAATACCTCCACACCATCCTGCGTCGCGGATTTCCGATCGAGTATTTTGTCGAAGGTGGCCGCAGCCGCAGTGGTCTCACGCTACCCGCCAAAACCGGCCTGCTGACCATGACGCTCGACAGCTTCCTGCGGGAGCCGGCGCGCCCAGTGGTGTTTGTGCCGGTGTACATCGGCTACGAACAACTCGTCGAAGCGGAGATCTATGCCGCCGAACTCGCCGGGCGCTCCAAGAAAAAAGAATCGCTGGCTGGGCTTGTCAGGGCGCTTCTGGCCCTGCGCAAACGGTCGTTTGGCAAGGTGCATGTCAACATCGGCGAGCCGATCAGACTGGCCGAACTGCTCGATGCCCAATGGCCGCAATGGCGCACGCAGGCCCGCCAGGAGCCGGACGCACCATTGCGAGATCGCGCCATCTCGGCCCTCGCTCTGCAGGTCGTCACCCGCATCAACGATGCGCTGGTGGTCAACCCGATCAATCTGTTTGCCACCGCGATGCTCGGCGCCCCGGCGGCCGCGATGGACGCGCAGCGCCTGGCCGAGCAGATCAACCTGATGCGCAGTCTCCTGGCGGCGATCCCCTACTCGCCACGCCAGCAGGTCACACCACTCACGGGCGAAGCGGTGATCGACTATGCGGCCGGCCAGGGCGTCGCGATCCGCCAGGCCCACCCCCTGGGCGACATCGTCACCGTGGCCGCCACGCAGGCGCCAATGCTCACCTACTACCGCAACAACGTGCTGCACGCGTTCGCCGAAGCCTCGCTGCTGGCCTGCTTCATCGTGCAGGCCGAACGGATTGCCGAGACAGCCCTGATCGATGCCTGCCTGCAAATGCATCCTTTCCTGCGCGCCGAATTGTTCCTGTCGCCCAGTGAATCGGCGCTGCGCGAACGACTGGCCCGCTGCCTGGATTTTCTCGAACGCGAAGAACTGATCGACAGAGCGCAGGGCGAAGTCGTGGCACCGGCCCCCGCCCACCGGGCCTCGGTCGCGATGCATGCCCTGGCCCGCATCGTGCGCCAGCCCCTGCAGCGCTGCATGATCGTCGCCAGCACCCTGGACCGCTTCGAGCCCGGGGCCCTGGATGCGCCCGCACTCGAAGGCTGCTCGTGGCTGATCGCGCAGCGTGTGGCGCTGCTCAGCCCTGGCGAATCGTCCCAGCTGCCCGATCGACCAGCCTTGCGCTCGATCGTCGAGACGCTGGTCTCGCTGGGTCATGCCACTGTCCGCGACGGCCAGCTGCACGGCACCGAATCGCTGAGCCACGTCACCCGCCATGCCGCGCTCACCTTGCCGCCCGAAGCCCGTCTTGCGATCTCGCACGCGGTGCAGCGTCCGGTCGCGCAGATACTCGCCGCCCAGGCGGCGGCGCGCCCAGGAGCTGATCAGGCTTCGGCCGAAAAACGACGACGGTAGCGCGCCGACAACGAATCGAGCTCGAGCATCAGCGGAAAATCGGTGCAGGAGAATTCATAGTCGCGATGCGGGTCGCCGAGCAGGCGGGCACCGGCGCCTGCTCGGGCATCAGCACCCGGTAGGTCCCCACCACTTCATCGCGCTCGGTATCGCGAACGATCAGATGGCGGCAATGTGCATCGAAAATGTCGCGGTCGATCCCCGCGGGCTCAGGCCGCCCGCCGAGCACCTGCACGAAGATCCGGTGGCGCAGCCGCAGCGCCTGCTCGACCTCGCGCCCATCCGCAGCTACCGATACCTGCAGGCAGCCGGCGCTCGCCAGCACAGGCGCGCCTGAACGGGTGCGCTGTGGATCGGGATGAAGCGGCTGGCCGCTGGGCCGAAAACTGCGCGGACGGTACTCGAGAACTGCGGACATGCTCACCCTCCAGGAATGGGTGAGGCGAAGATGCCTGGCCGAGATTGCGCGGCCTTGATGAAGCGATGAAGGCCTGATGACGACGGCCGGGAGCCCAGGTTCGGGAGTTCGGGTTGACAACCACGCCATCTCTCGCCGATGATTACACGATGTTCACGAGTGTTCCCCTTCCCAATTGCGCCAGCGCTTCCGCCGCCGGCCTGGGTTCGCTCGCACTGCTACTGCTACTGCGCCCCTAGGCGCAGACAATACTTCCCCCTATCTCCGGTTTTGCTCGCGGCCTCCAAATGGCCGGCGAGATGCCTTGCTTACAAACCAGCGCACGAACCCTCGCTTTCACCCCCTAAGCCCCCTAAGCCCCCTAAGGAAATCAAGATGAGCATGCCCAGCCCAGCCGCCAAGTACCGCGCCTTCCCGCCGGTGGCACTCGCCGCCCGCACCTGGCCCGATCAGACCATCACCGCCGCGCCGATCTGGTGCAGCGTCGATCTGCGCGACGGCAACCAGGCACTGATCGAGCCGATGGACAGCGAGCGCAAGCTGGCCATGTTCATGCATCTGATCAAGCTGGG
>JAYVOV010000244.1:0-7268 GCA_043757735.1 Burkholderiaceae bacterium | reverse complement strand
GTTGCATCGGACTGTGCAGCGGCGCCGCGCTTGCATGCGGGCAATGAAGGTGGTGTGTGGTCGATGCGCCAGCGCTGCAGCGCAGCCCGTTGTGCTGTTGTGGCGTGGCCGGTTCGCGCCGGCGCCCACAGGACCAGAAGTGGTTGTCGCGATCCTTCTTCGTGGGTTTTTTCTTGCCGATCGGCAACGGCTTCCCGTCCAGGTAGGCGTCCGCGACTCGCTCGACCGCAACCGCGGGCGGGGCACCGTCCCCGATTGAGCGGCTAAACAGGTGGTCGAAGTAGCTCGAAGAGCGTGTGAGCATAGGAGGATGCCTGCCAACCTGGCATCTGAACCGAAAGGCGCTTCATTTGGCGGTAGGCCAAACCAAGGCAGACTCTTTCACGACCCTGGATCCGAACTGGAGATCCACGGTATCCAGCAAGTCGTTGAGCGCAGACATTGCCGAGCTTCGCCAACTCGTGAGGGCTTCAGTGTCAAACGCTCCATCCGGGGACTCTGATTTGAGGTTGCAGCGGTTCAGAGAACGAAGCACCTCCCAGTCGCGAAGCAGCCTGAAGCTGCCTACGGTGCCGGTGAGCCCGACAATTGCTCGCCGCGACTGTGTCGCCACATCGGTCACTCTGCTCGACACGTCGACCACCATCATCGGATCGTCCAGGCCATCGACGGCACAAACCGTTCCAGCGAGACGCTCTGCCTGGTGCAGTGCCTTCTCAAGCAGCGGATGCCCTATGCCCATCAAGTCCGCCTGACTCGGCGCCTTCCGATCGAAGACGAGGTTGTCGTAGGACTTGCGAATCGCGTGACTGGTAAGCCAGTCCTCGGGAGTTCTGAAGGACAGCGCGGCGCCTTCCACCTTCGGTCGGCGGCGGTTCAGGGTCAGAACGTTCTGGAAGAACGGCATGAGGTCTGGCAGATCAACTGGCGGGACGTCCTTCAGATCCGATAGGTCGAAGCTCTCCGCATGGCCTATGAGGTCACGAACCGTCTGTATCGCCGACTCGCCACCAAGCGTTCCAGTCGTGTTGTCAAACCACGCGTCCAGCTTCTCACGCTTCACGCTGATCGCACCGGAGAAGATGTCGTCGAACAGGCCCTCGCCACTCATGCCCAAGACGAGCTGCATCAGATCCTCAGGCTCGTCCATCGCAGACCCGAGCGCACGCATGATGCTGTTGAGCTTTTGCTCAAGCTTCTGCCAGATCATGGCTTCGACCGTGTTCGGGTTCCTGAGCGACACCACTTCGACTGGGCGCAGCTGCCCGTAGCGGTTGAGTCGGCCGACACGTTGGTGCAGCCGCATGGGGTTCCAGGGCAAGTCGACGTGGATCAATGCACTGCACCGCTCCTGCAAGTCGATGCCCTCGCCGCCAGCCTCCGTCGACACCAGGAATCGAATGCGACCGGCATTGAAGGCATCGCACATGTCTTCACGGCGTCCCGCCAACTGGGTCAGGCGACCGTCTGGCAGCCTGATGCCTTCCAGGCGGTCGTCCCCATTTATGAATCCCACCGCGCCTTGGCCAAACTCCGCCATCAAGGCACTGATGACAAGCGCCTGGGTCCGCTTGTACTCGGTGAAGAGCAACACGGGCTCATTGCCAAACCGTTGCTTGATGACCTCGATGATTCGGACGATGCGTGTCTCTGAAGTCACCTGATCCGCTGCGGCAATGAGGTCGGAAAGGTATCGACCCTCATCCTCCATCAGGCGAAGTCGAGCTTGCTTCTCATTCCGTAGCCAGCGCTGCAAGGCCTGCTGGGCCTCGTCCCCCTCACCTTCATCAATGGCTGCAAGCTCCGACTTGGACTTTGCGGCCTCCGCCCCGAGACGTTTGATCCGCGTCTGCAGCGCGGCGACAACCGCCGCAATGGAACTCGAAGCTAGCTTCTGAAGCGCAATGAGCACAAGCACCACTTGCCCCCCCTCAGTTCGACTGAGGGACGTCGCGTATGCCTTACCCGCCAGGATGAACTCGGACATCAGTTCATAGAAGGTCTCTTCTGGTGGCGAGTAGGTGAATGTCTCGGGGTGCTGGACCACTGGCTTGAACAGCCGCTGACCCTTCATGTCAGTTGCCTTCTGTTTGGCGTTCCGGATCAGGAATCTTGGAAGGGCCTGGAACATGCCGCCTTCGTTCTTCTTGGGGCCGAACACGTCGGCATCAAGCAGACTCATCAGCGACCAGAACCCAAAGTTCTTCCCTCGATGCGGCGTGCCCGTGAAAAGCACGCAGGAGGTCACCTTGCCAGCCCTGTTCAGCTTTTCAACCAGCTCGAAGCCGAGTGTCTTTCCGGTTTCCTCGTCAGCGTTGAGGTGATGGGCCTCGTCGATGACCACCATGTCCCAGACAGGCGCATCAAGCAGGCGATCGTGCCGGCCGTTGCGGTCCGCGCGCAGGGTCGGCAATGAGGCGACGACGATCTGGTGAATGCCCCAGAAGTCGGTCCGATCTGTGTCCAGATCCGTGTGATACGTCGCCGCCCGGATGTCGAACATCCGCTTCAGTCGCATCTGCCACTGCCCAACCAGCTTGGCCGGGCAAAAAATCAACACTCGCTGGACCTTCCTGCTGGCAAGCAATGGCCAGAGCAGCAGACCGGCTTCGATGGTCTTTCCCATGCCGACGTCGTCAGCGATGAGCAGACGCATCGGCCAAGAACGTAGTGCGCGGTGGCAAACCCAAAGCTGATGTGGAAGCAGCGAAATACGCGACCTCGTGAACACGCCCCAAGCCGCATTGACCGATGTGATCACCTCGGCCTGAACTCGCGCGGCCACTTCAAGCGAAGGCGCCAGCTGCCCCTTTGTCAGCGCTTCGGATACTGAGGCGACCGGCGTCAACTCTTTCGTGAAGACCTGCTCGATGCCGCGAGCAAATCGTACGACGGTCGTGTCTCCATCCGTGAGTAGCACGGTGCCTTGTCCGTGCCGTGCGTGAAGCACCAAGGCATTCGCCTGGTAGGTCTTGCCGTTGGTCGTCACAGTTGCTCCTCCTGCTCTGCGGTTTCGTCGGACTCCCCGAACGATCCGTGCTCTGCCCAGCGCTCAGCTTCGCGGCGCGCCGCCTCGTTGGTCGCTATGAGTTGAAGCGGAATGTCATACGCCCCCGAAAAACATGCCGCCTCCTCGCCCAGCACTGATACCAAGACACGGTAGATGTCGCTGCTGGACGTGAGATCGGTGTGCCCAAGTCGAGCCATCAGCTCGAGCACCGCACTTCTTGGAGCAAAGGCCAGCTCGCGCGCAACATCCGAGGACAGGACCTCGAGACGAAGTAACTCACGAATGACCAGGTGCTGACCCAGCCGAAGCATGCCGCTCAAGGTGGGCGCATCGATACCTGAGCCACTGAGGCTGGGGTCCGACGCTGGCGACAACAGAAATTTGGCCAGCTTCGAGTCGCGGCGATCCAGCGTTCGAAACAGATGAACGTAGGTGTCCAGCCATCGGGCGATCCGATACAGCCTCGGAAAACTGTCCATCCACAACTCGAAGAGCGTGTCCGTCTGCTGCCCCTCACCGTAGGCCCGAAGAATATCCATCCAGGCCTCTGCGCCGACGTCGGGATGCACCTCGCAGATCGTCTGCCACCAGCCCTTACTACCCAGAAAATCGAGGAAGCCACGATGCTGCTGGTCCGTGACGCGACCGTACCGGCGGAACAAGCCCACGCTGAACAGCGTCATCCAAGCGGTTCTATCGTGAGGCTCTTCCTCTTTGAGTGCGCTTCGATCGACGCTTGCTGGCCAGAATTTGCGGTCGAACTCGGCCAGCCAATTCATGCCGTTCTCAGACCACCAGCCATGAATCGAGGCCAGGTCGAGACTCGGCGACAGGTCAGGAAAGTCTTCCTCGTCGGTTGCCGCCAGCCCGAGTTTGGTCAGCAGTAGTCGCCTCTCTTCTGTTGACAACCCACCCAAGGCAAGTGAATCCTCTTTCAACGCGAACAGCCATCCGCCCAGGTGACCCCGCGCTCGAAGCAGTTCAATGACCGGCCCGTAAATATTGCGCGCCAGCCACGTGGCGGCCGCGGACTGCGGGTCATCGCCAGTGGCGGACATACACCAGCCCGCAAGCATGGATGGGTCATCGCTCCAGACGGGCAGGTATTGCTCGACGAAACGAAATGCCGGGGAATCAGCCATGTAGTCGCGGTGCAGAACAGCCTTGTCCGGCGCGAATCTGCTCAGGAGTTGATCCTCTAGACCATGACCTCGAATCAACGCCTTTGCGGGAACCCAGGTGCCGGCACGGGAGCGCAGCGAAAGGGGAGCCATCTCGAAGCGCCACCTGTAGGGCTCGCCAAGATTGCTCGGCCAGACACGAATGACCTCAGCCAAGCAAGCTACCTCAGCCGGTGGCAAATGACCGCAATCGAAAGCCCCCACGATCTGAGCCAAGCCGAGCGCAGGAATGCTCTCTTCCTCTGCCAAACCGTAGCGCTGCAGCCACCCACGAACCTGATCGGCGCACCATCCCTCAACGGGAAACTTGTCGGCGAACAGTTTCCACCGGAGCAACGCAGGGGCTACGTTCGCCAGATAGGTCAGATTGACCGACAAGCAGAGACTTTTGACATCGGCCAAGGCCGCATCGTCCCCTTTCAGGCCATTTGGAATCCGACCCGTCCGACCAACGACATTGTGGACAACGCTGCAGGCGAATGTGTCGAGCAGCCGCACGTCCATCGCTGAATCCTGCTCAGGTGGCTCTCCAAGGAGCTTCTCCCACAGTCCGTACCAGAAGCCGGCCGGCGACACCGACTGCGAGCATCCCATCGCGGCGGCCAGGACAGGCCAGTTCGATTCCGACTCGGTTTGCAAGTCAATCAGGACCTGTGAGACTTCGTCAGCGAGTGTCTTCGTCAGGGTCGTGTTGCTGAGGGTGGCAGACGTTCCAAGCGCCAGCGTCGCGCGCCCCGTGTCGATCTGAAAGAGCGCGTTCAACAGAAGGCCACGGGCGGCTGTTCCGCGGGTCGGCGCCGTCACCCAGATCGCGGGAACAGCAGGTTGGGCCTTGCGGTCGAATTCCTCGATACCGGCTGCTCCAATCCGGAGAACGACACTGCCCGAAGCGGCCCTGAACACCAGGATCCCGGAGTGGACGCGCCCGCCGTCGACGGGAAGCGCCACAGATCCGGTCTCAATTTGCCTGCCGCTGCCCAGCCGAACGATCCGGGGTTGCCAGGTGTGAGGCTCCTCATCCACCACAACACAGCGAATCTTCCGCGCGAAGACCGGAAGAAGTCCAGCAAGCCCAGCGAAACGCTCCGTCACCTCGGAAGCAGCACCCCGCGAATCGAGCGGCAGTTCGATCAGCGTTCCACGCAGCGCGCGCTGACTGGGTGTCTGCACCGCTTGCTGGAACCGTTTCGTTGCCGGACTCGCCTTCCACTTTCGGGGAAGGCATCCCGCCACCACATCAAAGCACAGGTCACCACTCCAGACCCGAGGTGTGCTCGATGCGAGCAGCACGCTCTTAAATCCAAGTCCGAACTTTCCGGTGACACCCTCGTCTTCGTCCTTCGCTGACGCTCCCAGCATCAACATGCCTTCGAGGTCGTTTGCGAACTCCGCCTTGTAGCTGGCCAGACGACCAGCGTAATTGATAGGGCGACCCCAGTGGGCGAAGCGGATCATCCGGTCCGACGACTGCATGACGAAGCGGCCGATGGCCTCCGCGTCGAACTCCAGGCGGCCGTCGGCCTTCTGCAGATGCTGCATCTCGATGACGGCGTCATCGGCGTTCTGAAAGACCTCAAACGGGATGCTGGCGACCTCGTACTGGTTGTCCGTGACCCGAGCCTTGATGCCAGCCAGGACAGCACCCTGTACTTCTTCGTCGGATTCGACCAACGCGGCAAGGTCTGCGAGGGCACTTTCAAGACTTGCTGCTGCGCCAGCACTGCTCCGGCCCGCCCGCTTGGCGCTGGCCGCACCGTTTCTGGCTTCTTTCAGGCTCGCCAACGCATCCGCCAACTTCTTGTTCTTTGAGATACCGGGCAATGAACGCAAGGACTGGGGAAGCCCTGCCAGGATCAAGTCGCGAGCCACGTCCAGCGTGACCTGGTCCGCCTCGTCGGCAAGGGCAAACAGCTCGGAGAGGTTGGCGTGCTGCTGGTTGTAGAGATCCTTGAGCAGTGATTCTCCCGTCCGCATCAGGATGTCTCGCTGCTGCTGGGGCTCTTTGTCCAGGAGCGCGGTCGCAGGGCGCATATGCACCCGACAGGTGAAACCCTGCCAGCGGTCCGTCATGACGAACAAGGTCTGGAGCTCATCGACAGGTGCCATCCGAACCTGAACTGCGGCGCCAGTCAACGACTTCGCGCTCACGTGGTTGCCGCTCAAGACGGCAAGACGGATGGTCAGCGTGCTGAGCGCCTGCGCCAGCGTCTTGTTGCCCATCCACCCGACTCGCCGGTCAAAGCCGTCCTCGTGGTCTGGGTCTCGCCAACCAAGTTTGGCGAGATAGTCCTCGTATGCGATGCGGTCGAGCCAACTCTTCGCAAGAGAGGCGACCCGCTCTCCGAAGAGACCGATCACGGCACCCGCAGCAGGCTTGACGCTGCTGGACACCAAAGGCTCGAAGTACTCCTCTAGCGACTGCAGCAGTTGGTCCTGCGCAGCGCCGCCCTCTTCACCTGGCAAGTCAGCCGGCTCGAGCGTTTGCGTCGCACGGTTGTCGACGGCGATTCCGCCCAAGGATTCGAACTGCCTGTCGTTCACGACAAGCTCAGGCAGCACGCCATGCACGCCAGCCACGAGCTCGGCGGCCGGCACCCAGGTTCCGGCCTTGCTCAGCAACCGGAGTTCCGAAAGCGACTTGCGGAGTTCTGGCTCGGAAGCGCTGGCGCGCCACTCGCTCAAGTAAATGCCGAAGACCTCGCACACGGGCGCACTCAGTCCCAGCTCGGGAATCTGGGTCAACGTCCTCCGGCAGATGTCCGCAGACAGCTGTATGGCAACTTCGGGAACCAGATGCT
This sequence comes from Burkholderiaceae bacterium, assembly GCA_043757735.1. Lineage (GTDB taxonomy): Bacteria > Pseudomonadota > Gammaproteobacteria > Burkholderiales > Burkholderiaceae_E > Quisquiliibacterium. Next base: position 279 of record JAYVOV010000244.1, on the reverse strand, counting down.
TCTCAACCGCATCGATCGAGGTTGCGACCGTCGCCCGCTCAAGAATTCGCCATGCAGGAAGCAGGTCGATGGAGACCAAGGTGGACATGTATTGCTGCAAATCACGATAGCCGGTACGTGCTGCCCGACCGATCCAGAGGCCGGCCTCAGACATCAACTGCCCCAAAACCGGTAACGCTTCTCCCTCACTGCTGACTTGAGCCAACAGTGCCGGGAAGGCGGGGTGAGCCCGGAGTTCGGCGGACAAGTCGTCTGGGCCGGCGTATGCATAGTCACATC
>JAYVOV010000243.1:0-7284 GCA_043757735.1 Burkholderiaceae bacterium | reverse complement strand
CCGAGGGCTCGACATTTTCAGTGGCCTCCAAAGACACAGCCGGCGCGCAGCCGGTCTATCGCCTGGCCAATCTGTCCAATGGGGCCTATCTCTTCACGGCGCGGGCCCTCGAGCGCGACTACGCGGTCGGGCTGGGCAACTGGCGCGACGAAGGCATTGCGTTCTACGGCGCGCCCACCGATGACACTCTGAGTGCGGTCAACTGGTGCGCCGCGCCGGGCGTTTTGCCGACGGTGTCTGGCGTGTCGGCCAGCGTCCTGCCTCTGAAGTACCTTGCGCCGACGCTCTTTCGGGTGACCGGCGCCAATCTGGACACCAACATCAGCTTCGCGGCCAGCAACTGCGCCGGCATCGTCGAGCAGGCGGGCGGCACCGCCATCAGCCGCTCGTTCGCCTGTTCGCCGAATGCCACGGGCAAGGTGAGCTTCAAGGTGCTGGCCAGCGATGGCAGTGTCGTCTGGGGCGTCGAAGCCACCATCGCGCAGCCGCAGGTGAAACTGGCCACCTCGATGGGCGACATCGTGGTGCAGCTCGATCCCGCCAAGACACCGGCGACGGTCGCCAATTTCCTGCAATATGCGCGCGACGGGTTCTACAACGGTCTGATCTTCCACCGGGTCGAGAGTGACTTCGTCATCCAGGGGGGGGGATTCAATTCGGCGCTGGCGCAGAAAACCACCCGTCCGCCGGTTGCACTGGAGTCATTGACCGGTTTGTCCAACGTGCGCGGAACCATCGCGATGGCGCGCACCGACGCCGCCGATTCAGCCACTTCACAGTTTTTCATCAATCTGGTCGACAACCTTTTCCTGAACTACGCCAGCGCGGCCAGGCCGGGCTACGCTGCTTTCGGCACCGTCGTTCAGGGCCTGGACGTGGTCGATCTCATCAGGGCGGTGCCAGTCGGCACACAAGTGCAAGCCGGCACACAATTGCCTTACAGCAAGGTGCCGGTCACGCCGGTGACGATCAACACGGTGACACAGACACAGTAAATTCAGCCATCGGAGCGAGCGGATATGGATCTCGGTATCAAGGGCAGATGGGCGCCCAGGCTTCTCACGTCGCCGGCCAGAATTTTCTGATAGACGGTGGTGCCCGCCCGGGCACCGATTGATTCAAGTATCGAGCAGTCAGCGTTAACCGGGCTGCCGGCCCAACCGGCGGGCAGCCGCTTGCAACCCCTCTGGAGACAGTGATGCCCAAGGCGATTCGAATCGAGCAGACCGGTGGCCCCGAAGTCATGAAGTACGTCGACGTCGAGGTCGGCCCGCCGGGACCGGGTGAAGTGCAGCTGCGCAACCACGCGGTCGGCCTGAATTACATCGACGTCTATTTCCGCACCGGCCTGTACCCGATGCCGCTGCCGGCGGGCATCGGGCTCGAAGGTGCCGGGGTCATCACGGCGGTCGGGGCCGGCGTGCAGAATTTCAAGGTCGGCGATCGGGTTGCCTATTGCGACCGGCCGCCGGGCTCTTACGCAGAACTGCGCAACATGCCGGCCGCGCCGCTGGTCAAATTGCCCAAGACGATTGGTTTCGACACCGCCGCCGCGATGATGCTCAAGGGCATGACGGTGCAGTACCTGTTCCGGCGCACCTACAAGCTGCAGCGCGGGCAGACCATCTTGTTCCACGCCGCGGCGGGCGGGGTCGGGCTGATCGCCATGCAGTGGGCCAAGGCGCTGGGCGTCACCGTGATCGGCACGGTGGGCTCAGAGGCCAAGGCCAAGCTGGCGCGCGAGTTCGGCGCCGATCACACCATTTTGTACAACAAGGAAAACATCGTCGAGCGGGTGCGCGAGATCACCCGCGGCGAGATGGTGCCGGTGGTCTACGACTCGGTCGGCAAAGACACTTTCCAGGCCTCGCTCGACTGCCTTCAGCCGTTCGGCCTGATGGTGAGTTTCGGCAACGCCTCGGGCCCGGTGCCACCGCTGCCCCTGACCGCGCTCAAGGGCTCGCTGTACATCACCCGCCCGTCGCTGATGGCGCACACCTCGAAGCGTGCGAATCTCGAAGAGATGGCCGGCGATCTGTTCAAGATGGTGGCGAGTGGCAAGGTCAAGATCGAGATCGATCAGCGTTACGCGCTGGCCGATGCGGTGAAGGCCCACCAGGACCTCGAGTCGCGGCGGACCACCGGGTCGTCAGTGCTGGTGCCCTGATGCGCGCGGCCGGCGCAGCGCTCGCGTTGGCGCGGCTGTGTCAGTAGCTCCGCTGGGTGAGTTGGGAGTGGGCGACGCGGGTGTGGGCGACGCGGGTGTTGCCGAGGTGGGCGTCCACGAGGCGGGCGTCCACGGCGCATGCTTTGACGAGCGCCGCGCGTTCTCGGGCGTCGCCCGCCTGTACGGCGATGCCGGTCTGGCTCGACTGCAGGCCGCCCACGTCTGCGTTGTCGGTGTGGGGGGCGTTGGCTCCTGGGCAGCCGAAGCGCTGGCCCGTACCGGCGTCGGATCAATCACCCTGATCGACCTCGATCACATCGCTGAATCGAACCTGAATCGCCAGGTTCACGCCCTGAGTTCGACACTGGGCGGCGCCAAAGTGGCGGTGATGCGGGAACGCCTGCTCGACATTGCGCCGAACTGTCGGGTCGGCGCAGTCGATGAGTTCATTGATCCGGGCAACGTGGCGCAACTCGTGCCCGCCGAGTGCGTGGTGATCGACGCCATCGATTCGCCGCGGGCAAAGGCGGCGCTCATTGCACTGTGCCGCGAGCGCGACCAGGTGGTGATCGTGTGCGGCGCGGCAGGCGGGCGCACCGACCCCCTCAAACTGTGTGCCGATGACCTCGCGCTGACCCGCGGCGATGCGCTGCTCGCAGGCGTGCGCGCGCGCCTGCGCCGTGAGCACGGTTTTTCGCGCCTCGCGGGGCAACGGTTCGGTGTGCTCGCCATTCATTCGACTGAAACCCCGGCAGCGGATCAGGTTGCGTCCCCCGCGGGGGGGGGCGCGCCCTTGAGCTGTGCCGGTTATGGATCGCTGGTGACCGTGACCGCGCCGATGGGCATGGCTGCTGCCGCGCAGGCGATCCGCCTGATCCTGCGGCCGCCCGCACGGCGTGCCTGAGCCCACTCAGGACTGGCTGGTCCGGATCGTCGAAGTGGTGGCGATTCGCGCCTTCGCCGCCGGCGAGCCGAGCCTCCTAGCCCTGGCACGCGGCGCAAAATGCGCTGAACGCACTTTATTGAGGCGGAGCTGCTCGTCGCGCCCTATTTTGGTGCTGCCAGGGGGTCCGAAGCCTTGTGCCGATGGGCATGCGGATTGCTTGTTCACCGGTTTGCAGCGAATTGCAGAGAGTATCTTGTCCGCAGGAACCCCCAGGGATAGTCAGGAGACACCGCAGTGTCCATTCATGTTGCTTTGAATCACGTCACTCATTACCGCTACGACCGGGCGGTTGCCCTCGGTCCTCAGATCGTCCGTCTGCGGCCGTGTCCCCATTCCCGCACCCGCGTACTGTCGTACTCGATGAAGGTGAGCCCCGAGACCCATTTCATCAACTGGCAGCAAGACCCGCAGGCCAACTATCTGGCGCGGCTGGTGTTCCCCGAGCCGACGCGAGAACTGCGCATTGAGATCGATCTGATCGCCGAGATGTCGGTGCTCAACCCGTTCGATTTTTTTCTCGAGCCCCAGGCCGAAAAATACCCGTTCGAGTACACCGCCGAGCAGGCCCATGAGCTGGCCCCGTATCTGGTCCGCGAGGCGCCCGCGCCCGCATTCGCGCGCTATTTGGCCGAGGTGCCGCTCGACGAAGTGCGCACCATCGATTTCCTGGTGGGGCTGAACCAGCGCTTGCAGAACGACATTCGGTACCTGATCCGGATGGAGCCTGGTGTCCAGACGCCCGAACAGACGCTGGTCAGCGCCGCCGGTTCCTGTCGCGACACATCCTGGCTGCTGGTGCAGCTGTTCCGGCATCTGGGGCTGGCCGCACGATTCGTCTCGGGCTACCTCATCCAGCTCACCCCGGACGTCAAGTCCCTGGACGGCCCGGTGGGCGCCGCCACCGACTTCACCGATCTTCACGCCTGGTGCGAGGTCTTTCTGCCAGGTGCGGGCTGGGTCGGTCTCGACCCGACCTCGGGACTGCTCGCCGGCGAAGGGCATATTCCGCTTGCCTGCTCGCCAGAGCCTTCCTCGGCCGCGCCGATCAGCGGCATGGTCGAAGAGGCCGAGTGCGAGTTCTCCCACTCGATGAAGGTCGAACGGGTCTGGGAGGCGCCGCGCGTCACTTTGCCCTATACAGACGCGCAGTGGGCGTCGATCGAGGCGCTGGGCCACACCATTGACGACCATCTGCGGGCGGGCGACGTCCGGCTGACCCAGGGTGGCGAGCCGACCTTCGTCGCGGTCGACGACCGTGAAGGCGGCGAGTGGAACACCGATGCGATGGGCCCGACCAAGCGAGTCCTGGCCGGCGAGCTGCTGCATCGCCTGCGGGCGCACTACGCGCCCCATGGCCTGGTCCATTTTGGTCAGGGCAAATGGTATCCGGGCGAACAGCTGCCGCGCTGGTCGCTCAATGTTTTCTGGCGCGCCGACGGTGAGCCCATCTGGGCCGACCCGTCGCTGTATGCCGATGAAAAGGTCGACTACGGCGCCACCACCGAGCACGCAGCAACTTTCCTGGCGGCTGTGGCCCGTCGCCTCGGGCTGAATCCGGCCCATGTGTTCGATGCCTATGAGGACACCTGGTACTACCTGTGGCGAGAGCGCCGTCTGCCGGTCAATGTCGATCCGCTCGATGCGCGGCTCGATGACCCGATGGAGCGCGAGCGTCTGCGCCGGGTCTTCATGAAGGGGCTCGATGCGGTCGCGGGCTGTGTGCTGCCGCTGGCGCGCGGCGCGGGCGCCGGACCGCACTGGCGCAGCGGTGCGTGGTACCTGCGTGCCGAACGGTGCTACCTGCTGCCGGGCGACTCCGCTCTGGGGTTCCGGCTGCCGCTCGATTCCCAGCCCTGGGTCAAGGAGGAGGAGTATCCCTGGGTGATTCCGGCCGATCTGTCGCGACCGCTCGGGCCATTGCCGTCGCCGCGCCATCTGATGCAGATGGCGCAGCCGGGCGGCGGTGCCGTGAGTCTGGCGGGTGCTGGGGGTGCTGGGGGTGCTGCGGGTGCTGCGGGTGGTGCGGGTGCTGCGGGTGGTGCGGGTGCAATGGGCGCCGCGGGCGCTGCGGGCGTTGCGGGCCCGCCCGGCGCCTTCGAGTCGGCCAGCGCGATCACCCGCACTGCGATGTGCGCCGAGCCGCGTGACGGACGGCTGTATGTGTTCATGCCTCCGATGGCCGAGCTCGAGGACTATCTCGCGCTGGTGGCGGCTGTCTACGCCACGGCCGAAGAAATGCGCATGCCTGTGCTGCTCGAGGGTTACGAGCCGCCGCGCGACCTGCGACTGCCGAACCTGCGTGTCACGCCCGATCCAGGCGTGATCGAAGTGAACATCCAGCCGGCGGCAAGCTGGGCCAATCTCGTCGAGCAGACCACATTCCTCTACGACGCGGCGCACGCCACTCGGCTGTCGACCGAAAAATTCATGCTCGATGGCCGGCACACCGGCACGGGCGGCGGCAATCATTTCGTGATGGGCGGCGCGACACCCGCGGATTCCCCGTTCCTGCGCCGCCCTGACCTGCTGGCGAGCATGGTGAGCTACTGGCACAACCATCCCTCGCTGTCGTATCTGTTCTCGGGGCTGTTCATCGGCCCGACCAGCCAGGCGCCGCGTTTCGACGAAGCCCGCAATGATTCCACCTATGAGGTCGAGGTGGCGCTGGGCGAACTGGCGCGGCTGCAAGCCGTCGGGCCGCAGGCGCTGCCGCCGTGGATCGTCGACCGTCTGTTTCGAAACCTCCTGACCGACGTCACCGGCAATACCCATCGGGCCGAATTCTGCATCGACAAATTATTTTCGCCCGATGGCCCCACCGGGCGTCTGGGCCTGCTCGAGATGCGCGCCTTCGAGATGCCGCCCCACGCCCGCATGAGCCTCGCGCAGCAATTGCTGATGCGGGCCCTGGTCGCCCGGTTCTGGAAGCATCCGTATCGTCCCGAGCGCCTCAAGCGCTGGGGAACGCAGCTGCACGACCGTTTCATGCTGCCGCATTTCGTCTGGGACGATTTCAGCGACGTGATCGAAGAGCTCAACGACCTGGGTTACCCGGTGCAGGCCGGCTGGTTTGCGCCGCATCTCGAGTTCCGCTTTCCACGGCTGGGCGATTTCAGCGCGCGCGGCGTGAACGTCGAAATGCGACTGGCACTGGAGCCCTGGCATGTGATGGGCGAAGAGGGCGGCGCCGGTGGCACGGTGCGGTTTGTCGACTCTTCGGTCGAACGGCTGCAGGTGCATGTCACAGGCCTGGTCGACGATCGTCATGTGCTGACCTGCAATGGCCGTCCGGTGCCTTTGCAGCCAACCGGCAATGTCGGCGAGTTCGTGGCCGGCGTGCGCTATCGGGCCTGGTGCCCGCCGTCGTGCCTGCATCCCACGATCGGCGTGCATGCTCCCCTGGTGTTCGATCTGGCCGATACCTGGATGAATCGATCGATGGGCGGCGCCCAGTATCATGTGGCCCATCCGGGCGGCCTGAGCTACGAGAGCTTTCCGGTCAACGCCTACGAGGCTGAAGCCCGCCGGCTCGCGCGCTTCTTCCGGATCGGGCACACGCCCGGTCCGCTGGTCGTGACGCCCGAGCCGCGCAACCCCAATCTGCCGTTCACGCTCGACCTGCGCCGGCCCAACTGAAACCTGAGTCACCCTTGAACCCGAGCCCGAAGAGTGCCGATCTGCTGGCGGCCTATCCGCCAGCGCGGGCGCGTTTCGATGAGATGTTCGAGGGCTCGGCTCGGGCGCGGCCACACTTCCAGCGATTGTTGCGGCTGCTGGCCAACACGCCGACGCAACTGATCGGCGCGCGGCTGGAGTCGATCGAGCGCCAGATCCGCGAACACGGCGTCACCTACAATGTCTACGCTGACCCGAAGGGACTGGATCGACCCTGGGCGCTCGATGCCCTGCCGCACATCATTCCGGCGGCCGAATGGGCCGTGCTGGAGGCGGGCATTGCGCAACGCGCCGATCTGCTCAACCGGATCCTGGCTGACTTGTACGGTCCGCAGATGCTGCTGCGCGAGGGGCTGATTCCGCCCGAACTCGTGTTTTCCGATGGCGGTTTCCTGCGTCCGGTGCATGGCACGCGCGCACCAGGAGGCACTTTTCTGCATCTCTACGCAGCCGATCTTGCACGTTCGCCCGACGGCCGCTGGTGGGTGCTCGCCGA
>JAYVOV010000242.1:0-7297 GCA_043757735.1 Burkholderiaceae bacterium | reverse complement strand
TGGCGCTGCTCAGCCTGACGGAATTCACCGACCAGGCGCATCGCATCTGCCGAGCCGGCAGCCTGCCGGTGATCGTCGATGCCGATCACGGCTTCGGCAATGCGCTCAGCGTCACCAGGACCGTCCAGGAGCTTGAGGCCGCGGGCGTCGCCGGGCTCACCATCGAAGACACCGAGCTGCCTGTGGCCTTCGGGTCTGGTGGCGCGGCTCGGCTCACCAGCCTCGATGAAGCCGTGGGCAAGATGCGCGCGGCGCTGGCGGGCCGTCAGGACGCCAGCCTCGTCATTTTGGGCCGCACCAGCGCCCCGGGCGTGACCGATCTTGCAGACACGCTGGAGCGCGTACGCGCGTACACCGCTGTCGGGGTCGATGGCATTTTCCTGGTCGGTGTTCGCAGCCGCGAGCAGCTGGAAAAAATCGCCGGCGCCACTGACCTGCCGATCGTGCTGGGTGGCGTCGGCGCGGAACTCAACGATCTGGCCTATCTGGCGTCGGTCGGGGTGCGGGTCTGCCTGCAGGGGCATCAGGCCTTCGCGGCCGGCGTCGCGGCCGTTCACGCAACCTTGTCGGCGCTGCGCCAGGGCGTGCAGCCCTCGGCGATCACCGGCGTGGCCTCGGCGGCCCTGATGAAGCAGGTCACCCGGGAGGCCGACTATTCAGAGGCTATGCGCCGATTTCTGAATCCGGACAAGTCGTAGAGACGAGTCAACAGACAATTCGCCGGGCCCAGACAAGCGCCAGGGCTCGTTGCAGACGGCCTCTCGGGCCCCTGCCTGAATTCACCGACCGGGCTCGGCCGGCTCGTGATTTCGGTTGTTCCGCTGCGGACATGTGCCGCTGAACGCGGGTGCTGCCCGGCAATGCCTGCCTCACATGCCGATCAGGTCGGCGCGCTCGATCAGGTTGTTGACGATGCGGACCGAGGCGATGTCGATCATCCGGCCTTCGTACTGCACCGCGCCCAGACCTTGCGCCAGCGCAGCCTCGTAGGCCTTCTTCATGTCGCGGGCGCGCGTGACATCAGCCGCCTTGGGCGAGAAGACCTGCTGCGCCAGATCCACCTGGCTGGGATGAATGGCCCACTTGCCGACCATGCCGAGGATCATGGCGCGACGGCATTCTTCGGTGAAGATCTCGGGGCTCTTGAAGTCGGCGTACGGGCCATCGACCGCATCGATACGATTGGCGCGCGCGGCGATCGTCATTTTCTGACGCTGGTAGTGCCAGATGTCGCCGGGGTAGCCGCCGGTGCCGCCCACATCACGCACTGACACGCCCTGGCTGGCGGAGTAGTCGCCCATGCCGAAGATCAGGCACTCCAGACGCGAGGTGGATGCCGCGATTTCCTCGACCCGCATCATGGCCTCGACTTCTTCGATCAGCACGTCGATGCCGATGCGTTTCTTGAGGCCGAGCTTTTTCTCCATCATCGACAGCAGTTTGTCGACAAACAGGACATCGGCCGCGCTCATGGCCTTGGGCAGCATGATCACGTCGAGGTTCTCGCGCGCGCCTTCCACCACCTCGATGATGTCCTCGTAGGCGTATTCGGTGGTCAGGTCGTTGATGCGCACGCAGCGCACGCTGCGGCCCCAGTCGAGGTTGTTGAGCGCATTGACGATGCGGGCGCGCGCCGGGCGCTTCTCGGATGGTGCCACCGCATCCTCGAGGTCGAGGAACACGAAGTCCACGCCGAGCGCGGCGGCCTTGGTCATCATTTTTTCACTGGAGCCAGGCACGGAGAGCTGGCAGCGGCGCAGCCGTTTGGGTCGAATGGTCATGTGGTCGTCCTTGAATTGAATTTGAGATCTGCCGGCGTGGTCGGCGGTCTAACGGTCTGCCCAATGGCTCTTGCGTTTGAGCAGCACGCGACGCTCGGCCTGAACGCACAGCTTGTCGTCCTGGTTGATGCCGTAGTGCTTGAAATGCACGATGCCGGCGTCGGGCTGGTCGGCGTCTTCCTTGGCCAGCACTTCGCTGAAGGCGTACAGCGTGTCGCCGTGGTAGACCGGGTTGGTCAGGCGAATCTTGTCGAGGGAGAGTTCACGCAGGCACTGCTCGGCGGTGTCTTGCGCGGCCAGGCCCAGCACCATCGCCAGATTGATGCCGCCGAACACCACGCGCTGCGCGAAAATGCCGCTGGCGCCCTTTTTCATGATGTGTTCGTTGAAGTGGCCCTCGGCCGTGTTCATCACCAGATTGGTGATCAGCACGTTGTCCATCTCGGTGACGGTTTTGCCGCGGGCGTGGCGAATCAGCGCACCAACTTCGAAGTCTTCAAAGTAGTTGTCGGCGCTGGAGAGTGCGGCGATTTTCATGCGCTCCCCTTTTTGCCATATTGCTGATTGAACGCGCGCTCGTTGATGATTTCTTCGAGCTCCGACTTGCCCAACAGACTGTTGGCGATGATGCGCTGCTGGATCTCAGATGTGCCCTCGAAGATCTTGGTGAGGCGCGCGTCGCGCCAATAGCGCTCGACCGCGTGCAGGGTGGTGTAGCCCGCGCCGCCGTGGATCTGGATGGCCTCGGACGTCACGCGTTCGGCCATCTCGGAGGCGAAGTATTTCACCATCGAGGCTTCGCGATCGCAGCGCCGGCCGCTGTCGATTTCGTTGCACACAAAATAAAGCAGCTGGCGCGCGGCCTCGATCTCGGTGGCCATCGTGGCGATCTTGAAGCGGATGGCCTGGTATTCGGCAATCGGCATGCCGAACTGTTTGCGCTCGCTGGCGTACGCAATGGAGTCTTCCAGCGCGCCCTGCGCCAGCCCGATCGCGCGGGCCGCGGTGTGGGCGCGCGCGCCCTCCAGGCCTTTGGCCATCAGCATGAAGGCTTCACCTTCCTTGCCAATCAGGGCATCGGCCGGCAGTCGGAAGTTGTCGAAGGCCAGCTCAAATGTTTTCCAGCCGAAATAGCCGATCTTCGGGATCGGCGAGCCGTTGATGCCCGCAGGCAGGGTGCCGCGCTCTTTTTCAATCAGGAAGCACGAGATGCCCTGCCAGCGTTTGCTGGACGCTGGCGGCGGCGCGGTGCGTGCGAACAACATCAGGTAGTCGGCGCCGTCGGCGAAGGTGCACCAGTACTTGTTGCCGGTGATGACCCATTCATCGCCTTCGCGCACAGCGCGGCAGGAGATCGAGGCGAGGTCTGAGCCGGTGTCGGGTTCTGAGAGCGAGGAGGCGTTGAGGAACTCGCCGCGCACCACCTTGGGCAGGTAATGGCGCCGTTTTTCTTCGGACATCGCATTTTTGATCCAGCCGCCCTGGGCGCGGGCAACGATGGAGGCCACCGACATCCAGCCGCGCGCGAGCTGTTCGCAGATCAGGCAGTACTCGAATATACCCAGGCCCAGGCCACCGTATTCTTCGGGAATGGTGATGCCGAAGTAGCCCATGTCGGCCATCTTCTGGCGCAGCTCCATGGGAATGATACCCTCGGGCCCGTCGAGCTTGTTGGCGACCGGCAGCACTTCCTTCATTGTGAAGGCGCGCGCCGCATCGCGGATCATCAGGCGTTCTTCGGTCAGGTAGCCCCGACCGTCTGCAGAGTTGCTCATTTTCGACGTCTCACGAGATTGGATCGCAGGTAGGAAATCACTTGTTCGTCGCGCTGGTTGATGCCGCGCGTGGCCCAGGTCACGATGCCAAAATCAGGACGGTTCTCACTGGTTCTGGCCGAAATGACCGCCGACGAAGCGAACACGGTGTCGCCGGGGTAGACGGTGACGCCATAGATCAGTTCCTCGACGCCCAGGAACGGCCCGCCGCCTTCGGACAGGTCTTCGACGGTGAGACCGAACACCGTGTTGAACACCAGAAGAGGGTTGACCGGCGTGTTCTGGTGGCCGTGCGCCTGCGCGTAGGCGAGGTTGGTGTAGTGCGGGTTGTAGTGCAGCGTGAGCGTGCTGAACAAAGTGTTGTCGGCCGCGGTGATCGTTCGACCCCAGTGGTGGGTGAAACGCATGCCGGGCTTGAAGTCTTCGAAGCGATTGCCTCGCGATCGAAGGCGCGCTTCGCCTTTGAGGCGGGCGACGAGCGTTTCTTGGGGATTCATGGCGGCGGGAACACTGGGATGGACTGCGCTCGATCTTGCTACGGATCGGGTGTTGCCACAATCAGGGCATCGGACAAATCAGCCCTGTGATCAATGACGGCGCTGCCGACGTTTATATTTCGGAAAACCCGCTGCGCTCTGGGCGCGGCCATCGCGCGCTGAGAGGCACTCATGACTACATCCGCACAAAGACCGCGCCGCTCGGCACTTTACCTGCCTGCCAGCAACGTCCGGGCAATCGACAAGGCACGCAGCCTGCCGGCCGACGTGATCATCTTCGACCTCGAAGACGCGGTTGCGCCCCCGGCCAAGGCGCAGGCGCGCCAGTCGCTGATCGACGCCTTTGCGCAGGGCGGTTTCGGCCATCGTGAGACGGTGATCCGCACCAACGAGATCGGCTCGCCAGACTATGGGCTCGACCTGGCCGCGATCGCCCGCTGCCGGCCGGCAGCGGTGCTGCTGCCCAAGGTGTCGCAGGTCAGCGAAGTGGCACGCTTCGCCGATGATGCAGCTCGCGCCGGACTGCCGGAGGGCATCGCCAGCTGGTTCATGATCGAAACGGTGGCCGGGCTGATGAACCTGCCGGCGGTCGTGGCAGCGGGTTGCGCCAGCCGGCCCTGCCTGAGCTGCCTGGTAGTGGGCACCAATGACATCGCCAAAGAAACCGGCGTGTCGGCCGGCAATGGTCGCGCGTATCTCGTGCCCTGGCTGATGTCGATCGTGCTGGCAGCCAGGCACCACCGGTTGGCGGTGCTCGATGGTGTGTGGAACGACTTCAAAGACATGAAAGGGTTCGAGGCTGAGACCCGGCAGGGGCATGCAATGGGCTTCGACGGCAAGACCCTGATCCATCCGACGCAGGTTGCGCTGGCTGGCGAGGTGTTCTCGCCGTCGCGGCAGGCGCTGGCCGATGCGCGGCAGATCGTCGCAGCCTTCGATGACCCGGCGACCGCGAACGCCGGGGTGATCAACCTCGATGGGCGGATGGTCGAGCGCCTGCATCTGGCGCAGGCACAGCGGCTGCTGGCGATCGATGCTGCGATCCGCGCCGCGGCCGAGGGCTGATTCCGGAGGGGGTTGCAACCGGGCGCGGGCAGGCCTGCGCCGATGAGCAACCAGCACCTCAACCGCCGGCAATCCTCGGTATGAGAACCACCTCGGCGTCTGCGCCGAGGGGTTCGCTCAACGCGTCCTGATGGATCTCGCCGTCGATGGCGATCGCCATGTGCCGATCGACATGTTCGCCCAGCCCGGGAAAGCGCCGCTCCATCGCGGCGATCAGTGCGCGCACGGTTGCGGCCTCGATCTCGAAGCTCTCGAGGCCGCCGGTCAGCTCGCGCACCTGCTGCGCCACCGAAACGACACGGGCCACTGTGTCAGGCCGCCGGCGCGTCGAGCGCGCCGAGCGCTTCGAGCAGCCGGGGCGGCGCCAGGGGCAGCTCGGTGAGCCGTTTGCCGATGACATGGCTGAGGGCGCTGGCCGCTGCCGCAAGAGGCGGCACGATGGGTGCTTCGCCCACGCCTTTGGCGCCGAATGGATGCCGTTTGTTGGGGGCGGATTCGATGAGGATGGTGTCGATCATCGGCAGGTCGCTGGCCACCGGAATGCGGTAGTCGAGGAAGCCGGGGTTTTCGAGAGCCCCCTTTGCATCGTAGAGGTAGGCTTCATTGAGCGCCCAGCCAAGCCCCTGCGCCACGCCGCCCTGGATCTGGCCTTCCACATACGACGGATGGATTGCGCGTCCGACATCCTGAGCGGCGGTGTATCTGATCACAGTGGTGCGCCCGGTTTCAGGATCGAGTTCGAGGTCGCACAGATGAACTGCGAAACCCGGCCCGGCGCCTTGCGCGTTGAGCGACACCTCAGAACTGATCGGCCCGCCGGTGCGCCCGGTTCGCCCGGCGATCTCGCGCAGGCTCAGGGGCTTGACCTCTTTGTTCGGATCGAGGCAGAACGCTGTGCCATCGCGCCATTGCACCTGCTCGATCGGGCATTCCCAGATCAGGCCGGCGCGCCGCTGCAGATCACGCACGACGTTCTCGGCGGCCTGGACCACCGCCATGCCAGTGGCGAAGGTCACCCGGCTGCCGCCGGTGGTGGCTGAGAAGCCGATCGCGGTGGTATCCGCCACGATCGCGCGCACCCGTTCGATCGGCAGACCGAGCGTCTCGGCGGCCATCATGGCCATCGAGGCACGCGAGCCGCCGATATCAGGGTTGCCGGAGACGACAGTGGCGCCACCGTCTTCGTCGATGTGCACGGCCGCCGACGACTCGCCGCCGATGTTGAACCAGAAGCCGCAGGCGACGCCGCGCCCCTGGTTGGGACCGAGTGGCGCCGAGTAGTGCGGATGCGCCTTGATCGCCTGCAGGGTCTCGACGAACGCGATTTCACGGAAGGTGGCGCCGTAGACGGCTTTGACACCCGGCTTGACGGCGTTGACGATACGCAGGTCGATGGGGTCGATCGCCAGCTGCAGCGCGAGTTCGTCGAGGCAGCTCTCGACGGCGAACGCAACCATCGGCGCTCCCGGTGCCCGATAGGCCGCCACTTTGGGCCGATTGCTAACGACGTCATACCCGGTGATCGCGACGTTCTCGACCGCGTAGCAGGCAAGCGCGGCCATGCAGCCCACGCCCACCGGCGAACCCGGGAAGGCGCCAGCCTGGTATTTCAGGGTGAGTTCGGCTGCCGTGATGAGGCCTTCTCTGGTGGCGCCGATACGGACCTCGATGACCGCGCCAGATGTTGGACCGCTGGCCTCGAAGGTCTCGGCGCGGGACATCACCATGCGCACTGGACGGCCGCACTGAATCGACAGGGCCAGCGCGACCGGCTCCAGGTAGACCGTGGTCTTGCCGCCGAAGCCGCCGCCGATCTCGGCGGGCGTCACCCGGATGTCGCGCAGCGCGACGTTGAGGATCTTGGCGCACATGGCGCGGATGGCGAAGTGACCCTGCGACGAACACCAGACGTGATGCTGGCCGTCGCTGCCCGCCGACGCAACACAGGCGTGCGGCTCGAGGTAGCCCTGGTGAACCGGCGCGGTCACGTAGCGACCTTCGACGACGTGCTCGGCCTGCGCAAAACCTTGCGTGATATCGCCGCGCACGATCACTGTTTTTTCAGCGATGTTGGAGGCGGTGGCAGGCTTCGGGGTGACGCCTTTGGTGAACAGGTTCTGGTGCAGCAGCGGCGCGCCGGGCGCCATCGCGGCTTCGACCTCGATCACATGCGGCAGGA